>JANXSI010000009.1 GCA_025352765.1 Devosia sp.
TGGCGCCGATGTGCTCGAACGCGGCGACGAAATCTGGAAACAGGCGCGCCATCACGGCTCCGTCGTCGATGGTGACGGGCTGGTCGGCGCCCATGCCGAGGACGAGGAAACTCATTGCCAGTTTGGGGTCAAGGTTTACCGTGACGTTTCCCCCGCCGGCGACGCGCGGCTGGCCGCGCACCATCAGCCCGCCCGGCTCTTCGCCGCACTCGACGCCGTTGGCGCGCAGCGCCCGGGTGAGCGCCAGCCGGTGCGTCCCCTCGCCCAGTCCCTCAAACAGGGTTTCGCCCTCGGCGAATGCCGCCGCAACGGTCAGGATCGGGTAGTCGGCGGGTGCGAGCAGCGGATCGGCCGGGATGACGGCGCCGGTGAGCTGGCCGTGGCGAACGGCGAGATTGGCGACGCCCGGTCCGCCGCGCGCCGACTCATTGAGGGCGATGTCGCCGCCCAGCAGCGCCAGCGCGTCCAGCAAGGCGAGGCCGGCGGGGCTGAGCGCGACCGATTCGACCACAATCTCGGAATCGGGGGCAATGAGCGCGGCGACCACCGGATAGACCGCCAGCATCGCGTCACCGGGGATCGCCAACGCCTGGGCACGCAACGGCGACAGGCCGTCGACGGCTACCCGGACCGTCTCGCCTTCGGACGTCACCGTCAGCCGCGCGCCGAAGGCGGCGAGCAGCGACTCGGCCGGATCGGCGATGCCCTGGGGAAGATGCAGCACGCTGCGGCCGGCGATCGCCAGCGACTGCAGCAATAGGGGACCGATCAGCGCGCGGGCCTCGGCCGACACCGCAAGGTCGAGGGGAATGGGAAAGCGCGGCCCGCGCAAGGTTGCGCTGGTGCCGTCGCGGTCGACGCGGACGCCATTGCGACCGAGGAAGGTCAAGAGGGCCTCGGCCATGGGGGCGGTGCCGAGGCCCGTGACTTGAGTGTCGAAGTCATGCGCGGCAAGCAGCCCGAGCATGAGCAGCGCGCCGGGCCCAGCCGCGGACAAATCGATCGGTCCCTCGGGCGCGAGGAAGCCGCCGACGCCGATTCCCTGGACATGGCAGCGCCCGCTGCGGCGCGAAATCTGCGGTCCGAGCCCCGACAGGGCCTCGATGACGGCCTCGACCGCGGCGCCTTCACCGAGGTTTTCCAACACGCTTTCGCCCCGCGCGAGAGCCGCCAGACTCAGCGCCAGCTGGGCAAAAAGCGGGTCACCGGGCAGGCGGACGGGGCCCCGCAGCCAGGGCGAGCGTTCGGCCGTCAAGGGCGACGCGGGAGGATCGGGCTGGTTCATGACGCAGGACTGCCGCTAGCACCCGGGCATGGCGCGATGCAAATGCGGCTGCTTTGCGGCCCGGTGACCGGCAGATTTTCAGTGCTTTTGCGTTTGACAGGGCGATGCTTTCACCCTAGAGCGCGATCCATCCATGACCATGTGGGGATGGACCGCGCTCCGGGGTGTTTGCTTGAGTGTGTTCTGATCCGGAAACCGGGGTCGGCCGTTCGTCAGCGCGAACAACCGGTTCGGGATCGTCACCTCACCCAACGACCCGGCGCGGGTCGCTCCCGTTTCAACCTCAAAGGAAGCAGCATTGGCCAAAGATGTTCGCGGCACCAAACGTGAAGACCCCGAGAACGGCAAGAAGTTCTACGATCTGAACAAGGATCCGATCGTCTCGCCCTATACCGGCAAGTCCTACCCGCGCTCCTTCTTCGAGCAGAACACCATCCGCAAGGCCGGTGTCGAGCGCGACGAGGAGCAGGAGGACGAGGATGAGGTCGAGGCCGTCGAGATCGTTGCGGCGCCCGATGAGCCCGAAGTGATCTCGCTCGAGGATGCCGACGCCGAGGAAGCGGGCGAAGAAGAAGTGATCCCAGATGTCGAGGACGTCGAAGACGTCGAAGACCTTGGCGACGACGACGCGGACGCCTTCCTCGAGGAAGACGAAGAAGAAGACGAGAACCTCGATTTCGACGTGGGCGGCGGCGACGAGCGCTGACGGCCGGCCTTAAGCGAGCTCCGGGGACGTTCGAGCGAACGCCTCCGGAAAGCGCGAAATTCGGCCTTGCGTCTCACAAGACGCTCCAATAGATAACACCCGCGCTTCGACGGGCCTGCCCGCCGAAGCCTCCCAGGGAAATGGGGCCATAGCTCAGTTGGGAGAGCGCTTGCATGGCATGCAAGAGGTCGTCGGTTCGATCCCGTCTGGCTCCACCATCCCCTGTCGATACGGCGCCCTCGGGCGCCGTTTTCGTTTTGGCCGTTTGCCTTGCGGCGCAGAATTGCTCGTTCATCCTGGCTTCAGGCTGCCGGTGCGAGGCTCCCACCATCATGGGCGGGGTGTTGCGATGCGGAGCCTCCTGATTGCTTCGGCACTGATCTGGGCGGGGCTCGCGGCGAGCCCATTGCTCGCCAAGGAGCAGCACTTCTCGGTGCGGCCGAACGGACAAATCAGCTTCGTGATGCCATCGGGCAATGTCGGCTGCCTGTTCACCCCCGAAGGGGGCACGGACACCTACGTGCCGGCAGGCGGCGGCCCCGAGCTCAGCTGCGACCGGATCGAGCCCAGCTACGTCAATGTCGTGCTCGGCCCCAAGGGGCCGGCGGTGGTCACCGAGAATCCCGGCGAACAGAGCTGCTGCGGCGGCGACACTGTGTTTGCCTATGGCAACACGGCGCATCTGGGCGGCTTCAGCTGCAGCGCCTCGACCGCGGGGCTCACCTGCGAGACGGCCGACAAGCGGCACGGCTTCTGCGTCGCAAAGGCCCGCATGCTCCACTACTGAATTTCCTCTCACCAGCGACCCGGCCCAACCCCTACGAGGTTTCGATGATCCGCTCCCTGCTCCGCACCCTTGCCGGCCTTTTCGTCCTGCTGCTCCTCGGCCTGCCGGCGCTGGCGGCAGACAAGGCGATCATCATTCTCGACGCGTCCGGGTCGATGTGGGCGCAGATCGAGGGCAAGCCGCGCATCGAGATCGCGCGGGAGACGCTCAAGCAGGTACTCGAGGGCGTGCCGGCAGACCTCGAACTCGGCTTCATGGCCTACGGCCACCGCAGCAAGGGCGACTGCAAAGACATCGAGATGCTGGTCGATCCGGCGCCGGGAACGGCCGCGGCGATCAGCGCGGCAGCCGACACGCTCAGCCCCAAGGGTAAGACGCCGCTGTCGGCGGCGGTCCGAATGGCGGCCGATGAGCTGAAGTTCACCGAAGACAAGGCGACGGTGATCCTGATCACCGACGGCATCGAGACCTGCGACGCCGACCCCTGCGCGCTGGCGAGCGAGCTGGAAAAGGCCGGCGTCGACTTCACCGTCAACGTCGTCGGCTTCGGGCTCAGTGCCGAGGAGGGCGCCAAGGTCAAATGCCTCGCCGACAATACAGGCGGCAAATACATCTCGGCCAAGGACGCCGACGGGCTCAAGACCGCCATCGACGTGGCGGTCAACGACACGACGCCGCCTCCTGCCCCGACGCCGGCTCCCGAGCCGGTCAGCGACATCACCTTTGCGCCGAGCGCCATCCTGGCCGCGGGCGAGGACCCGCTGGTCGATGGCGATGGCAGCATTTCGTGGGAGTTCCACAGCGTGGCGGCCGACGGCTCGGCCGGCGACTGGATGCGCACCGAATACGGCAACGCCTACAAGGGCGCGATCGAGCCGGGCGACTATATCGTCATCGCCAAGCTCGACTATGCGAGCGTCAGCCAGAAGGTGACGATCGAGGCCGGCAAGACCGCCAAGCCGGTGTTCGACCTCGAAGCCGGGTTCGCCGACATCCGGCCGATTGCCGCCGAAGGCGCCGAGGTCGATGGCAACGCGGCGGTCTATACCGAGTTCCCCGACGGGACGAGCACGACCAGCTATGGCGAGGTCAAGACCTACCTGCCGGCCGGCGAGACCAAGATCACGGTGACGATCGGGGCGGCAAAACTCGAGACCTCCCTGACGGTGGCGGCGGGCGAGCGGACCAGCAAGGATATCGTGGTGGGTGCCGGGCACGTGGTGGTGAACGCCTATTATGCCGAGGGCCTCAGGGTCGAAGAGAGCGGGCTGTTTGCCGATATCTACGCGGCTAAAAAGGACATCCAGGGCAACCGCGCCGAGATCGCCAACACCTATGGGCCGGACGGCAAGTTCGACCTGATGCCCGGCGACTATGTGGCGGTGGTGAGCTTCGATGCCGCCAAGGTGGAACAGGCTTTCACCGTGAAGGCGGGCGAGGCAGGGGCCGTCGACGTGCTGCTCAACGCAGGAGTCCTGGCGATCAGCGCGCCGAACGCCTCCAATATCGAGGTGTTCGCCGCCAAGAAGGACATCCAAGGCAATCGGGCGGCGTTCGGCAACACCTATGACGTGACCGCGAACCGGACCCTCCCGGCGGGCGACTATCATATCGTGGTGACGCTTGCTAATGACGCCGGCAGCAAGGAAGCCGATGCCAGCGTCAAAGCCGGCGAGAGAAACGAGATCACCATCCCATGACCAAGCCCCTGATCGAAATCTGCGTCGAAGGCATCGACGGGTTCGCCGCCGCACAGGCGGCGGGCGCCGACCGCGTGGAACTGTGCGCGTCGCTGCTCGAGGGTGGCCTTACCCCCAGCATGGGCGTGGTGCGGCAGGTGCTGACGATCGCCAGGATCCCGTTTCACGTGATCATCCGGCCGCGCGGCGGGGATTTCCTATACTCGGAGCTCGAGTACCAGACGATGCTCGACGACGTGCGGGCGTGCCGGGACCTCGGCGTTGCTGGCGTGGTGTTCGGGTGCCTGACGGCGGCGGGCGAGATCGACGAGGCGCGGATGACGGCGCTGACCGAGGCGGCGCGACCGATGAAGGTCACCTGCCACCGGGCCTTCGACATGACGCGCAATGCCGAGGACGCGATCGAGGCGCTGGTGCGCTCGGGCGTCGACCGCGTGCTGACCAGCGGGCAGCGCGACACGGCGCTCGAGGGTCTCGACATCCTCAAGCGGACGCATGACGCGGCGCGCGGCCGGATCGTGATCATGGCCTGCGGCGGGCTCGACGCCCAAAACATCGCCCAGGTGCTGGCCGGCTCGGAGGCCGACGAGCTGCATTTTGCGGCACTGCACACGGTGCCCAGTGGAATGGCCTTCCGCAACCCCAATGTGGGGATGGGCGGCACGGCGCTCGAGCGCGAGTTCGAAGTGACGCTGACCGACGAAGACGCGGTGCGCCGGACGATCGCGGCGGCGCGGGGGTAAGCCGAGGCTGGGCCGCGGTGCGGCCCTAGATCAACCCGTAGCTCTTGGCCAACCGGCGCGCGATGTCGGTCATTCTGTCGCGCAGCGATTGAGGGGCCAGAACTTCGACTTCGGCGCCGACGCGGGTCATCTCGCGGGCGGACCAGGTGTCTTCCTCGACCGGTACGTCGAGTTCGGCCCAGCCATCGGCATCGAAGACCAGCGCTTGCGCGTCGATGGCATCCTTGACCCGTTGGCTGATGTCCTTGAGGCGGGAGATGCCGATGCGGGTGGCGCGGACGCGGGCGAGGCCGATGTAGATTTCGCGCTCGAAACTCTGCGTCGCCTGCTGCCAGTGGACCGGCAGGTCGAAGTCGGCGGGCCGCTCGAAGCGTTCGCCGGTGGGCGTCAGCGCCTGGATCTGGCTCATGCGGTAGGTGCGGTAGCCGGCCTCGCGGCGGCCGACGAGGTACCAGATGCCGGCTTTCAGCACGAGGCCCATGGGCTCGACCAGGCGCTCGCTGACCTGGGTCCAGCTGTCGTAGCGGATGACGATGCGGGTTTCGCTCCACACCGCCTCGGCGACGGCTTTGAGGAATTCCGGGCGCGGACCAGTCGAGAACCAGCCTTTCGGATCAAGATGGAAGCGCGAGGCCATCCGCTGCGCTTCGCCCTGCCAGTCGGCCGGCAGCGCGGCGAGGAGTTTGAGCTCGGCCGCCGCCACATCATCGCCGAGGCCGAGTTCCCCCGCCGGGCCCGGCAGGCCCGAAAGGAACAGCGCGCGGGCTTCCGGCGCGGTGAGGCCGGTGAGCCTCGTGCGCCAGCCGTCGAGCAGCGCGAAGCCGCCATTGCGGCCGATATCGGCGTAGACCGGGACGCCCGCGGCGCTCAGTTGGTCGATGTCGCGGTAGATGGTACGGACCGAGACTTCCAGTTCTTCGGCCAGCGACTCAGCGCTCATCCGGCCCCTCGCCTGGAGCAGCATCATGATCGAGAGGAGACGGCTGGCACGCATAAATCCGGTCTATCCGACAAAGGCTGACAGCGGGTGTCAGGCATCGGGTCGTAATCTGCTTTTCGAGACTCAAAAAGAGCGGATGGAGAGCGTCGATGAATTTTGCCTGGATGGCCCGGGAGGCCTGCCCAATTGTCGAATTCCACGACGTGAGAACCGAAAAGTTCAAGATGGACAAATATCTGTCGCTGATCGAGGACCGCCTGGCCGGTCCCCTGCTGGCGGCGGGTGGCACGCCGCTTGGGCATTTTGCGGTCGACGATCATCCCGACCGGCTGATTCTGTTGCGCGGCTTTGCCGATATGGGGTCGCGGCGCCGGGCGCTGACAGCGTTCCACCAGAGCCCGGAATGGGCGGCGGAACGCCGCGAGGCGAGCGAGCTGGTGCGGCATGCCAGCGTGTCGCTGACCCGCGCGATCAAGCCGGCGGACGGGATCCGGCCGCTCAGGGCCGGACAGCGGGTGGTGGCGCTGATCAGCGAAGTGCGATTCGCCGAGCAGATCGGCAACTACCACCTCTGGCTGCGGCTGCTCTTGCGCAAGGCCGGGCTCGACCCGTTCGCGGCGTTCGCGACGCTCGAGGCGGTCAACGACGTGCCGGCCATTCCGGTGGTGCGCGATCGCAGCCAGCACATGGTGCTGATGGCGGCGGGGGGACCGCTGCCGGAGCTGCCGCGCGAGCTCAGGGGGATGCTGCGGTTTCCGCCCGAAACGCTGGTCCTCGCGCCGGCGCGGTCGCTCGTCTGGTGACAAACGCATCCGGGTTGCCCATTATGGCGGTCCAGCAACCGGCGGCGGGGATGCTTTGTGAGCGAAGAGGCCAATCTCGACGCCTATCTCAAGCGAATCAATTTTGCGGGGTCGATCGCGCCCACGCTCGAGACGCTCGAAATGGTGCATCGGCTGCACCCTGGTGCGATCGCGTTCGAAAATCTCGATCCGCTGATGGAGCTGCCCGTGCGGCTGCACCTGCGGGACCTCGAGCAGAAGCTGCTATTCGAGCGGCGCGGCGGCTACTGCTTCGAACACAATCTGCTGCTGAAGGCCGTGCTCGAATCGATGGATTTTCGCGTGACGCCGCTCGCCGCGGGGGTTCTGTGGGGGCATGAGGAGGGCTATGTGCCCACCGCGCTCCGCCACATGGCGCTGCTCGTCGATGTGGGCGGCGCGCCCTATCTCGCCGATGTGGGTTTCGGCGGCCAGGTGATGACGGCGCCGCTCAAGCTCAGGGCGGACCTCGAACAGACGACGCCCAACGAGCGCTACCGGCTGCTCGGCGGTCACCCCAAATGGCGGCTCGAAAGCGAGATCGCCGGCAGCTGGATGCCGCTTTACGAGTTCACGGTGGCGCCGCAGACGCTCGACGACTACCTCGCCGCCAACGACCTGACGATGGCGGCGTTTCGCGACGATCTGGTGGCCGCTCGGGTCGAGGGGCCGAAGCGCCACGCGCTCAGGAACGCCCGGCTCAACACGCACGAGAATGGCGAAACGCGGACGCGGATGCTGACCAGCCTGCTCGAGCTCCGCGATGTGCTGACCAATGTCTTCGGCATCCAGTTGCCGGACACCGACCGGCTCGATCCGGCGCTCGAGAAGGCGCTGCGGCCGGGGGCGCTCGACTGAATGGCGCCGTTCGTCGTCAATCCGGAGGCGGTGCACGCCTTCAAGGATCTGGCCATGCTCGAAACGTGGTACGTCAAGCACCACGACAGCGCCGCCGAACTCTGGATCAAGCTGCACAAGAAGGGCTCAGGCCTCGCCTCGGTGACCAACGTCGAAGCACTCGATGCGGCGCTCTGCTGGGGCTGGATCGACGGCATCCGAAAATCCTTCGACGACAAGAGTTTCCTGCAGCGCTACACGCCGCGCGGCAAGACCAGCATCTGGAGCACGCGCAACCAGGAGCACGTGGCGCGACTGA
>JANXSI010000078.1 GCA_025352765.1 Devosia sp.
CGCAGACCATAGACCTGGCGCAGCGCCGCCTCGAAGCGGGTGGCGATGCGCTGTTCGGCAAGGCTCAGTTCGCCCTGTGCCTTTTCGCGGAACTTCCGCGGATCGGTGATGCGATAGGTGAGGAACGCATCGACCACATAGGTCGCGCCGCCCTTCACCTGCAGCCGCATGTTGGCCGCGTTGTAGCGCAGCAGCCGGTCCTCGACGATCAGCACCGTGTCGACCATCGAGGTCGGCAGCTTGAAGTAGAGCCCCGGCTCCGACTTGACGTCGGTGATCTGCCCGAAGCGCATGACGATGGCCTGTTCGCGCACGTTGACGACGTAGAGCGACGAGAACGCCAGGTAGATGACGGCGACCACAACGACGCCCAGTGCAATGAGTCTGTTCATGGCTCAGTTCGCTCCCGACGTCGTGGTGGTGGTCGAGGTGTTGGACGTGGCATCCGCCCCGCCCGCCGGCTTGCCTTGCAGCGCCGGCAGCGGCAGGTACGGCACAACGCCTGACCCGGAGGTGCCCGGATCGACGATCACCTTCTGCGAGCCGCCGATGACCTGCTCCATGGTCTCGAGATAAAGGCGCTTGCGCGTCACTTCCGGAGCCTTGGCGTATTCGTTGTAGACCGACACGAAGCGCGCGGCCTCGCCCTGTGCTTCCTGCACGACCCGGTTCTTGTACGCCGCAGCGTTTTCACGCACCTGCGCCGCCTGGCCGCGGGCGTTACCCAGCAGCGTATTGGCGTATTGGCGCGCTTCTTCCTGGAAGCGGACCTGGTCCTGCTCGGCGCGCTGCACTTCGTCGAACGCGTCCGACACTTCGGGCGGCGGCGCGACGTTCTCGATGGTCACCTGGTTGATGTGAACGCCGAGGTTGTAGCTGTCGAGGATGGCCTGGGTGATCTGTTGCACTTCGGTCTGGATGCCGGCGCGGTTGTCGCGGAAGATGTCCTGCGCCGGACGGCGGCCGACCACTTCGCGCATGGCGCTTTCGCCCGCGGCGCGCACCATGTCGTCGGGTTCGCGCACGTTGTAGAGATACGACCGGGCATCATCGACCTGCCACAGCAGTGCGAACTTCACATCGACGATGTTCTGGTCGGCGGTCAGCATGACGCCGTCATTGCTCTGCCCGGCGCGGGTCGCCACCGAACCGATCTCGGTCTGGTTTTCGGTGATCGTGACGCGCTCGACGTCCTGGATCGGCCACCAGTGGAAATGCAGGCCCGGCATGGAGAAATTGTCGCTCGGCTTGCCGAAGGTCGTTTCGACCCCGACTTCCTGCGGATCGACGGTGTAGATGGCGTTGAACAGCCAGAACACCACGATCACCGCGACGCCGCCGAGAATCGCCCAGCGGCCGCCCGGAACGCCGCCCGCAAAGCGGTCGCGGCCGGTCTTGAGGATATCTTCGAGGCTGGGAGTGCCCCCCCGCTTCGGTCCGCCACCCTGTGGCGCCTGTCCCCACGGACCGCCGCCATTGGGGGTACGGCCCCCGCCCCCCGTATTGTTATCCCAGGGCATATGTTCCCTTTCAGCCTAAATCTGGTGTGGACCTATATAGGGGTGCGATCCGGGCCGATCAACGGCAGCCGGGTTCACCGCCGCCGATAGACGCTGACGCGGAACGCCGCAGTATCCCGCCGATCGGCCGGAACCTCGATTTGCCCGGTTTCCTGCCAGATTTCGGGGTCGATCGCCGGAAACAGCGCATCGCCCGGCGGGGTGAGCGCCACGTGCGTGATGTAGAGCGTGTCGGCCTGCGGCATCACCGCGCGATAGATTTCGCCGCCGCCGCCGATCATCACTTCCGCCGCCCCGTCCGCCGCTGCGATCGTCTGCGCGTGCTCCAGCGCCGCCTCGAGGCTCGATATCACCAGCACCCCGTCGGGCTGATAGCCTCGCTGCCGGGTGACGACGATGTTAGTCCGCCCAGGCAGCGGCCTGCCGATGCTCTCGAAGGTCTTCCGCCCCATGATCAGCGGCTTGCCCAGCGTCATCCGCTTGAAATGCGCGAAATCTGCCGGCAGCCGCCACGGAATCGCGTTGCCGTTGCCGATGACGCCGTTCTCGGCCACTGCCGCGATCATCGCCACCGGAACGCTCACGCCGCACCGAGCTTGGCGAGCGCCGCGCCATCCACCCGGCAGCGCCGCCAGTCATCCATGAACACCGCGCCCTGCGCCGCGTAGAAATCGATCGAGGGCCGGTTCCAGTCGAGCACGGCCCACTCGAAACGTCCGAGCTGTTCCCGCACACAGCGCTGCGCCAGGTCGACCAGTAGCGCCTTGCCGATGCCCCGCCCGCGCATCTCCGGTGAAACGAACAGATCCTCGAGCCAGATGCCGTGCCGGCCGACAAAGGTTGAAAACGTATAGAACCAGAGCGCGAACCCCGCTGCCTGCCCGCCCGCCTCTGCGATCTGGCAGAACACCTTCGGGTTGTCCCCGAACAGCTCGCGCTCGAGATCGGCCACTGTCGCCACCGCCTCGTGCCGGAGCTTCTCGTAGTCGGCGAGGTCTTCGATGAATTTGAGGATCAGCGGCGCATCCGCCCGCACCGCATCACGGACGGTAACGCTCATGCTCACCCGACATTGTCCGGCTGCGGGTCCTGGTGGTTGAGGATCAGGATCTCGAGCTCGTGGCCGTAGGGCGGGTACCAGTCGGTGGCGTCCATCTCGAAGGTGGTCGGACCGGTCTTGGTGACCTTGCCGTCCCAGCAGAACGACACGAGGTTCTTGGGGTCGCCCTTGTCGACCGTCAGATGGAACTTGCCGATCGGTCCGCCCCAGTTGGCGCCGGTCGACCAGATGTAGGAGATCCAGCTTTCGGTGTAGGGCGCGCTGTAGGGGTCGGCCGGGTCCTTGAGCTGCTTCTTCAGCGTTTTCACCAGCCCGTCGTCGACGCAGTATTTGTCCTTGTAGATCTTGGGCCGGTCCTCGTCGGTGGCGTCCAGTGGCGGCGACAGGAAGATCGTCGCCACCGTGCCGCCGACGCTCGGCTTGTAGCTGTGGACCACCTCGGCGGTCTCACCGGCCTTGAAGGTCGCTTCCCACGTATAGGTCGATCTGAGCGTCCAGATCGGCGTGTAGTCGGTCTGCTCGCCATTGCCCGCGTCATAGGTCATGGGAATGACCATCCCGAAGTGGACCAGGTTCTGCTGCTGCTCCGGCGTCAGCGCGTTGAGGGCCTTGGTCGTTGCCTCGCCGAACGGCGCCAGCGGCACGTCGAGCGACTTCAGCAGTTCGGTCTGGTCGACGCCGACGGCAAACGCATACTGGTGCAGCGTCGACTCAACCGGCCGGCCGTCGAAGGTGGTCGCAAAGCCGAAGATGTTGGTGGGGTCTTCGGTTGGGATCGACACCATGAAGTCGCCGTCTCCGGTGATGTCGGGCAGTGGGAACGCCACCAGCGCCGTCTGGTCGTCCTTGGCGTGGTTGGTGAATTCGTAGACCACCTTCACCTGGTCGGGTCCGACCGACAGGTCCTCGGAATCCATCGACACGTCCGTGGTGGTGATGAACACAAGCCCGCCGGTGCCCAATTGCGACATGGTGTCGTTGGCAAGGCTCGGCGCGGCGGCAGCGGCCAGCGCGAATGCAGCGATCAGAAGCGATTTCATACGGCGACCTCGGCTTTGATGTGGGCGTGCGGATCGTACCCGGTGA
>JANXSI010000097.1 GCA_025352765.1 Devosia sp.
GGCGGCGCGGTCTGCGCGGTACCGGAGGTGAGGAGCGCCGCGAACGCGTACTCGTTCCAGGCAAAGATCAGACAGAAGATCGCGGTCGCGGCGATGCCGGTGGTCGCCTGCGGCAGCACCACGCGCCAGAAGGCCGACAAACGCGGATAGCCGTCGATCATCGCCGCCTCCTCGTACTCCCGCGGGATCTCGTCGATGAAGCCCTTGAGCAGCCAGACGGCGAGCGAGACGTTCACGGCGGTGTAGAGCAGGATCATGCCGAGCGCGGAATCGTTGAGGCCGAGCTCGCGGTACATCAGGTAGATCGGGATGGCGACGGCGATGGGTGGCATCATGCGGGTCGACAGGATGAAGAACAGCAGATCGTCGGCCAGCGGCACCTTGAAGCGCGAGAACCCATAGGCGGCGAGTGTCCCTAGGAACACCGCGCAGAAGGTCGAGCCGAAGGCGATGACTAGTGAGTTGACGAAACGCGGCACGAAATTGGACGGCCCGGCGATCACCATGTTGCGCTTGCGCGTGACGTCGTCGCAGAAGTTCGCGGCGGGCGGCAGCGAATTGATGTACTCGGGCGTCTGCCGGGTGCGGGTAGTGAAGAGGTTGCAATAGCCCTCGATGCTGGGCTGGAACAGCAGTTTGGGAGGATAGGCGATCGAGTCCGGGGGCGTCTTGAAGCTGGTGGCAAAGATCCACAGCAGCGGAATGATCGAGATCAGCGCGTAGAGGATGACGATTGTGCCGGCGATGCGCTTCGAAAGCGGCGTCGGCGCGACGACAGAATGGGCGGTGGTGAGGCTCATCGCTGTTTCACCTTGTTGAGCGCCTTGACGTAGATGTTGGCGAGGCCGAACACGGCGACGAACAGGATGATGGCAAAGGCCGAGGAATAGCCGGTCCGCCAGCTCTCGAAGGCGCCGCGCTTGAGCGTGATCGAGGCGACCTCCGTGGTCGAGCCTGGGCCACCGCCAGTCAACAGCGTCACCATGTCGAACATCTTGAAATTCTCGATGCCGCGGAACAGCACTGCCAGCATGATGAAGGGCAGCGCCATGGGCAGCGTGATCGACCAGAACTGGCGGAGCGGCGAGGCGCGGTCGACCTCGGCGGCTTCGTAGATGTAGTCGGGGATCGAGCGCAGGCCGGCGAGGCAGATCAGCATCACGTAGGGCGTCCACATCCAGGTGTCGACGATGACGATTGACCATGGCGCCAGCCCGATGTTGCCCAGCATGTCGATCGAGGTGTTGGGAATGCCGGTGACGAACGACACGGCGTAGGCAAAGAGCCCGGTCTGCGGCTGGTAGAGGAACTTCCAGAAATTGCCGACGACGGCGGGCGACAGCATCATCGGGATCAGGATAATGGTGGTCCAGAAGGCGTGCCCGCGGAACTTCCGGTCGATCAGATAGGCGAGCGCAAAACCAATCAGCGTTTCGAAGAGGATCGTCCAGAACACGAAGGTCGCGGTGGTCTGCATCGCGACCCACACCTCGGGGTCGCCGAGGATGCGCTGGTAGTTCGACAGGCCGACGTTCTTGATGATCTCGTTGGGCCGGTTGGCCCGGTAGTTGGTAAAGCTCAGCCAGATCGCCCAGATCAGCGGAAAGATGTTGATGGCGAGCAGCAGCAGCATCGTCGGGGCAATGAACAGCCAGGCGACCGTGCGGTCCGACAGACCCTTGACCCGTGCCACCATCGGCAGCGGCGTGGCCTCGGCGAGAGCACCCGCGGCGCGATCGATCATCGATGTTCTGGTGTCGGTCACGTCGCGTTGCCCTTTGCCGCTAGAAGAGCCCGTCCCGTGCGGGAGGATTGCACGGGACGGGCGAGTCGGGGAGTGACGTCAGAGCTTGCCGTCGTCCTGGAACACTTGGGTCCAATCCTTGACCAGGAGGTCGAGGGCTTCCTTGGACGTGCCCTGGCCAGCGACCACATAGTCGTGGAGCCGCTTCTGCGAAGCCTGCAGCAGCGAGGCGTAACTCGGCTCGGCCCAGAAGTCCTTCACGATGGCCATCGAGTCGAGGAAGGTCTGGGCATAGGGCTGGCTGGCAGCAAAGCCGGGGGCGTTGACCACGGCCTTGAGGCACGAGTAGCCGCCCAGTTCCCACCACTTGGCCTGAACGTCCGGCTGGGCGAACCACTTGATGTACTGCAGCGCCGCGTCCTGCTTGTCCGAGTAGGATACGACAGAAATACCCTGCCCGCCGAGCTGGGCGAACTGGTCGCCGTTCGGCCCCTTGGGATTGACGAAGTAGCCGATCTTGTCGCCGCCGACATTTTCGTCCTTCTGCAGGCCCGGCCAGGTGAAGGCGAAGTTCATATGCATCGCGGTCTGGCCGGACTTGAAGGCATCGACGCCCTCGCCCATGTAGCTGTTGGCGGAGCCGGGCGGGGTGCAGCAATCGTAGAGCGACTTGTAGAACTCGAGTCCGGCGACAGCACCGGCGGAATTGACGAAGCCTTCCATGTCGTAGGGCTTGTCGGGATTGTCGTATTTGAAGCCGTAGCTGTACATCACGTCCATGGCGCCCATGGTGATGCCTTCCGAGCCGCGCTCGGTGTAGAGCGAGGTGCCGTAGACGGTTTTGCCGTCGATTTCACGCTTCTGGAAGAACTCGGCGATCTGCTTAAGCTCGTCGAATGTGGTCGGCGGCGCGAGGTCGTGGCCGTATTTGGTCTTGAACTCGGCCTGCAGTTCGGGTTTCGAGAACCAGTCCTTGCGGTAGGTCCAGCCGACGACGTCGCCCATGGCGGGCAGCGCCCAATAGTTGGGAGTGTTCTTGGGCCACTCGGAATAGCCGACGACGGTCGCGGGGACGAAATCGTCCATCTTGATGCCATTCTTGTCGAAGAAGTCGTTGAGCTTGACGTAGTGGCCGTTTTCAGCCGAGCCGCCGATCCACTGGCTGTCGCCGATGATCAGGTCGCAGAGCTTGCCCTTGGAGTTGAGTTCGTTGAGGAACCGGTCGGCGTAGTTGGTCCACGGCACGAACTCGAACTTCATCGTGATGCCGGTCTTGGTGGTGAAATCCTTGCTGAGCTCGACGAGGGCGTTCGCCGGGTCCCAGGCAGCCCAGCACAGCGTCAGTTCTTCGGCCTGCGCCGAGGTTGAAATCGCCAGCGGACCGGCGGTTCCAAGCGACAGAAACGCGACAGCCGCCAAGGCGGCTTTCCAATTCGGATTCATGCTTTCCTCCCTGTGGCGAAGCCCCTCCGGCCCGCCTTCCCCCGGAATGCCCTCCAGCATTCCGTATCTCCCACACGGTGTCCGTGTTTAGTTGTTGTGTTGAGTAAAGTGCAAATCACTGAACATTGCAAGGGCCGAAAAGCGCCGCACTGCGGCGAGGCCCTTGGAGGGGTGGCTGGTCGCGGCAACTTGTCATTGAGAGGGAAGTGGTGCCCGGGACCGGAATCGAACCAGTGACACGCGGATTTTCAATCCGCTGCTCTACCAACTGAGCTACCCGGGCATCTGGGCGGCCGAGGCCGCCAAAGGCCCGCGGTTTATAGGGGCTAGAGTCGAGACGCGCAAGCGTCAATCCGACGTCGTGCAAGGCTCATGTGAATGCCCCCGAAGCCCCGCTGGATGGCGGGGTTCCGGGGGCGATCGGGTCAATCCGCCTCGAGATTGGCGTCCTTGGTGTTGCGCAGGAAGATGCCGCCGATCACCACCGTCAGCAGGGCGATGACGATGGGAAACCACAGGCCGAAGTAGATATTGCCCGCGGCCACCACCATGGCTGTAGCCACCAGCGGCAGCAGCCCACCGAACCAGCCGTTGCCGATGTGATAGGGCAGCGACATCGAGGTGTACCGGATCCGCGTCGGGAACAATTCGACGAGGAACGCCGCGATCGGGCCGTAGACCATGGTGACAAAGATCACCATCACCCAAACGATGGCGATGGCCGCGACCCAGTTGATCCGCGCCTTGTCGGCGGGAACGGCCGCCAGTTCGGTGACGGCGACGTCGCCGCCGGTGGCGCTGGGCGTGACCGAATCAATCGTGCTGAGGGCAGCGAGCGGCTTGGCGGCAGGATCGGCGGCTTTGCGGGCGGTGTTAAGCACCGCCAGCTTGTCGGCCGGCTTTTCCGCGGCCTGCAGCTTCGTCATATCATCGGCGGTGAGCGCCACGGTCGAGGCGGTGGCCTTGAAGTTGGGATAGCCCGGGGCGACCAGCGCCTTGGTCCAGATGCCCAGGTTGAAGCCTTCGACGGTGATGTCGCCGATTTTGAGCGTCGCCTTGGCCCCCGCGACGTTCTCGGAGGTGAACGAGAGGCCGCGCGTTGCGAGCATGCCCTTGGCGGTGTAGCAGTCCCCGGTGGGCGTTCCGGGCCATTGCGGGAAGAGGTTGAAGTGGCAGTTGGCCGGATCGGCGGTGACGTGGATGTCGGCCTTCTGCTGGTACTCGTAGAGGCCTGGGTTCACCGCCTGGGCCAGCCAGCCGAACAGCATGAAGTAGGTCAACGCGCCGAGCAGGCACCCGGCGAGGATGATGTAGAGCCTGCCGATCCGGTCTGAGAGAGCGCCGAAGACGACGAAGAACGGCGTTCCGAGCAGCAGAGCCACGCCCATGATGATGTAGGTCGACAGGTAGTCGACCTGCTGCGTCGTGCTGATGAAGAACAGGGCGTAGAACTGGCCGGTGTACCAGATGACGCCCTGCCCCATGGTGGCGCCGAGCAGTGCCAGCAGCACGAATTTGTTGTTGGGGTACTTCAGGAACGAGTCGGTGAGCGGCGACTTCGAGGCCTTCCCCTCTTCCTTCATCTTCTTGAAGATCGGGGACTCGTTGAGCTTGAGCCGGACCCAGATCGAATAGATCAGCAGCACGGCTGACACCAGGAACGGCAGCCGCCAGCCCCACGAGCTGTAGTCGGCGGGCGAGATCATCATACGGCTGACGCCGATGACGAGCAGCGACAGGAAGAAGCCAAGCGTCGCCGTGGTCTGGATCCAGCTGGTGGCGAAACCGCGCTGGCCGGGCCGGGAGTGCTCGGCCACGTAGGTCGCGGCACCGCCGTACTCGCCGCCGAGCGCCAGGCCCTGCAGCAGGCGAAGCGTCACCAGCAGGACCGGCGCCACCCAGCCCACCGCGGCATAGGTCGGCAGCAGACCGACGGCGAAGGTCGAAATGCCCATCACAAGGATGGTCACGAGGAAGGTGTATTTGCGCCCGACGATATCGCCGAGCCGACCGAAAACCAGCGCACCGAACGGCCGGACAAGAAACCCCGCGGCATAGGTAGCAAAGGCTTACAGCAGCGCCGCCGTATCATTTCCCGGGGGAAAGAAGACCGCGGCAAAGAACGGCGCGAGCGTTGCGTAAAGATAGAAATCGTACCATTCGAAAATGGTGCCCGTCGACGACGCAACGACAACAAATCGCTCGTCCTTGTTCAGCCCCCTGCTGCGCGCCGAAACGGCAGCTTGTTCACTCGACATAGATATCCCCCTCCAAATAGCCTTCCCTCAAAGGCCGATGGATTTGTAGTAGGAGTGTCACATTGGCTATTACAGCAGAGCTACTGACCTAACCGGGCGTTCTCCCGCCTCTTGTGCCGGGGTGAGGCGGCAGTGCATTCGATCACCCGCAATGCGGTGCGGAGATTGCCGAGGACAACATCCGGGTCAATGTCGCGGCGCCGGGGTTCATCATAACGCCGTTCCACGACAGGACGCCCGAAAGCGTGCGGCAGGCGGCGGCCAGCTGATGGTTTAAGGCTCAGGTCTCGTCGTCTTCCTCGGAGGCCGACGGGACCTCGGATTCGCCGTCCTCGGCCTCGGGCTCGTCCTTGGCCGGGATGACGTAGGCGCCGCTCAGCCAGCGGTTGAGATCGACATCCTGGCAGCGGCCCGAGCAGAACGGATAGTGCGCCTGGGTCGAGGGCTTGCCGCAGATCGGGCACGGACGCGTCGGCTTGAGGCGGATGACCTCGGCACTCATTCTAGACCGCCGTCAGCGTCGACTGGTTGAGCCAGTTGAAGTGGACGGGGTAGCCCTCCCCGGCCAGGAGCCCCACGGTTTCGTTGAGCGGCAGCCCGACAACGGCGGAGTAGGAGCCCGAGAGTTTCACGACGAAGGCGCCGGCGATGCCCTGGATGGCGTAGCCGCCCGCCTTGTCGCGCCACTCGGCGCTGGCGAGGTAGCTCTCGATCTCCTTGTTGGAGAGCCGCTTAAAGCGGAGGCGGGTCTCGACCAGACGGCGGCGCATGGCGCCCGAGGGCGTCAGCATCGAGAGCGCGGTGAAGACACGATGATTGCGGCCCGACAAGAGGCGCAGGCAATCGCTCGCCTCTTCCATGGTCTCGGCCTTGGGCAGGATGCGGCGGCCGACGGCGACCACGGTGTCACCGGCCAGCACCAGCGCATTGTCGGCGATGCCGGCGGCGCGGGCTTTGTGCTGGGCGGCGAGCGCCTTCTGGTCGGCAAGGCGCTGCGCGAGCTTGCGCGGCAGTTCGTTCTTTTCCGGGGTCTCGTCGATATGGGCCGGCACCAGATGCTCCGGCTCGATGCCGATCTGGTTGAGCAGCGCGAGGCGGCGCGGCGAAGCGGAAGCGAGGATGAGTTCGGGACGGGTGGCCATGTCAGCGGAACCGATAGGTGATACGGCCCTTGGTCAGGTCGTAGGGCGTCATTTCAGCAAGGATCTTGTCGCCGGCGAGCACGCGGATGCGGTTCTTGCGCACCTTGCCGGCGGCGTGGGCGATGATTTCGTGGCCGTTTTCGAGTTTAACGCGAAATGTCGCGTTGGGCAGCAGTTCGGTGACTGTGCCGGGAAACTCGAGAACTTCTTCCTTAGCCATAATTTCTCCTCGGCGCCGGTCGGACCGGCCCGGATGTGCGGCTGCTATACTGCAACGGCGGCAGAATGTGAACCGGAGGCGACGAGCGGGGCGAGCCGCTCGCGCACTTTTATCTGCAGCGTATCCCGGAGGCTGCGATAGGCGCTGAGCACGGCCTCGCGGTTGCCCTCGACGGTGGTGGGATCGGGCATCAGCCAGTGCTCGGTGGCGGCGACTTCGAGGCCGCGACGGGCCACCGCCTCGGGGGCATCGGCCGACAGCGTGACCACCAGGTCGAAGCGGTTGGCCACCAGTTCGTCCATGGTGTGCGGGGTGTGGACGGACATGTCGATGCCGATCTCTTCCATCACCTGGTGGACGAAGCCGTCGACCTTGCCGGAGCGGACGCCGGCGGAGCGGGCGATGATGCGGCCGGGGAAGTACTTGCGGGCGAGCGCCGCGGCGATCGGCGAGCGGACCGAATTCATCGAGCAGACGAACAGCACCGTGGGCAGGCTCGACTCGCGTTCGTCGATGCGGCTCGCATAGGGCTGCACGGCACAGATCAGTGTAAACAGCCGGCGGGCAGTGTTCAGATCCATCTCGAGCTTGTTGTCGAGACGCGCACGAAGCAGTTCGGCGGCCTCGTTGTGGAGGCCCCGCCGCGCCATGTCGACGGTTTCGATCTGGTAGGTCGAGGCGGTCTTGATGGCGTCGTAGTAACTGTCG
>JANXSI010000114.1 GCA_025352765.1 Devosia sp.
GAGTCCGATGCCGGATACGCCGACGTCGCACTTCGTTGCCCACCAGAATACCCGTGTCTTCGGGACAGCCAAGGATGGACGCTTCTTCATTGTGGCGGGCCCCTCGGAGCGGCTCTCTCTGATCGAATCCTTGTCCAACAAGCTTCCTGATTTGCTGACGGCCCAGTCATAGAAGTGCAAGAATTGCGGGTATCGCGCTCAACCTGGTCTTAGACCTCACGACGCAGTCGCCAGACCGGCGATGTTCTGATCGCCATTGCGCCAGCATTTCTGCGCTCTCAACGCTACCGAGGAGAGGCCCCTCGGAATGCATCGGTTGGTGCATTCTTCGTAGGCGCAGGAGCTCGAGGTCGGAAAACGGGGAACGCTGTTCTCCGTTTTCGCGATCGTTGACCTGAGGCCGAAGTAGTCAGTCGAAGATTTTGAAAAACCTAGGCGGCAGCGGCTGCGGATTTATGGAGACAGAGTCCCCAAGAATCAGTCGGCGATGCCAATCCTTGGGCGGCAGAGGCTGGGGGTTGATCGAAACAGTATCACCAAGGTCTACAAACTTGGACTGCTCGAGGGGTGGCCGCGGCTGCGGATTCAGAGAAACCGCGTCGCCGAACGCGCGATACTGGACCGGTGCGGCGACAGTCGGGGCGATGGTGAGCGCGGCAAGTGCAAGAACGCCGGCGACTGAGGTTATGAATGGTAGGCGCATCTTTGTCTCCTTGGTTCAAAACGCGTGGGCAATCACCATCGCATCGACCGACCCAACAGTAGCTGAGCGCGCCTCTCAGCCTCTGTTCATTGTTGGCGTGAGTGTAGAGCGTCACTCCAGATAGTCGCGTTCTATGACAATAGCGGTCACTAGCTAGGCGCTGAAGATTGATGCCATTCCAGCTGATGAACGAACGGCAACGATAGCCTCAGGAGGCGTTCACCCGGACATCCGCAAGCTTCGTGCAACATCAACACAGGAGCTTCCTGCATGTCCCTCTTCAGCAAGATCTCTTCCACTTCACCACATCCTGCGCCTCGTCCCCGGCATCTGCTGCGTTCGGCTCTTGCCGTCTCGTCCGTACTGCTCGCTCTGATGGGCGGCACCGGCGCCGTCCTCGCGCAACAGTCGACGATCGGCCTCAGGCTCGGCGTCCAGCCGTGGACGCCAGTGACCAACGACGACACCGTACTGTTCCCCCTCAATGATCCCGGTCTCATCTCCAATGCCCTAAACAAAGGTTGGGCCACCTATTCGGGGCTGCTCGAGACAGCGATCAAGGAACAGCTCGGCAAGGGTGATCTCCTCGCAGACGGATTCACATTCTACGATATCGACCTGCATCTGACTCAGCCGCTGCTGACCATCGATCAGTTGAAGGGGTCGGGCCTCCCGGGCGATCCCTACCAGGTGTCGCTGCACGTCGATCTCCAGAACGAAGGCGTCACGATGACCTCGACCCAGCCAGCCGTCGGCAGTTGGGGCGATCCGCGCTGCCACGCAGAGTTCGATGCGACGCTCAGTATGCAACTAACCATTTCGAACACCCCGGGCGCAGCCTTCTCGTCGCCGCAGACGCAGCCGGGCAGTGAGCCGCTTGCCGAGATTACCCGCTTCGACTTCGACAGTGAGAACTTCATCTGCGACATCCCGGTCGACCTGGCCAAAATGCTTGGCTTCAAGGACTTCTTGACCAAGCTGGTGTCCCAGCACGACGGACTGGTGAACAAGCCGCTCGCCAATGCCGCCCGAGGCATGCTGACCAATACCATAGCTGATCTAAACAGCACCGTTGCCGCCTATCAGCGACCCGAAATCAACTACGCAATTCTGCGCGCCTGGCTGGTTCCGCAGGGTGCCGGCAAGATGGTAGTTCTCAACCTCGCTCCGCGGGCGCCGCTGCCAGATCCGAGCGCCGGCCAAGGGGCAATGGGCGGTCTGCTGACCGTCACCGCCGCCGGAGGCGTCATCACCAAAGGCACGACGGGCACTGTCGATTGCGCCCGGCTACCGGTGACCATCAGTCGCGTTACCGGACCGCGTCCCATGACTTCGCCGCTCGGCACGCTCGGCGACGTCCCGCTCGAGACACTGAACGTCCACACTGATTGCGACGGCCATGTCGTCGCTCCCGGCAAGACCGTCCGGTACCGCATCACCGGCATGTCGGCGTTGTTTCCGCAGGTCGTGACGTTCGGCTCGGTCGAGGGCGCTTGCACCTCCTATGAAGCGGGCGTGCGTTCGGGCGTCGACATCAAGACCACCTGGCAGCAGGGTGTGCAGATGCCGCAGACGCTCTACACCGACCACAATCTGACCGCCCACGCCATGACCATTGCCTGCGGGGGCGTCGCCAAGGCCTTCGAAGACCCCCGCGACCGATTCCTCAAATACATGATCGCGGAGCAGATCGCCGACCCGAGCGAAAGAACTCTCAAAATCATCAAGGAATATCTCAACTCGCGCGGGCTCTCGCTCGATGTGCTCAAGACTCTGCCCAAGGTGAAGGTCCAGGTGCCTGCGACGACCCAGACACGGACAGCCACGCCGCCCGCACCGCCCGCGCCGCCGCCGGCGCCAGATTGCGTGCCGAACAACTACGCAAACGACCCGTCTTTGGCGCGGGCGAAGCAGGCGCTCAATGTGCGGGTCGGAGACAGCACCGATTGCGCTATCATCGGTGCACTCAAGTCCGGCAATACCGTCCATGTGCTGTCGTGCACCGTGGCCAGCGGCGACGACTCGAGCTGGTGCAGGATCGACCTATTCAGCAAGGGCCGGACTGGTTATGTCGCAAAAAAGTACCTGACGTTCGTGGAGACCGACCCGTCGAGCGAGGACGTGCCGCCGGTCGTCCTCAAGCGCCGGCCCCGCGACAATGGTGGGGACGTGCATTTGCCTGGTGACGGCAGCGACATGCAGTTGCCGGACAACGGTGACGATCCGCTGGATGATGGCAACTACGACAACGGCAACTCGGACGGCGGTATTTACGACAATAGCGGGGCAGACAACTCCGACGCCAGCAACGAGGGCCTGCCGGGCGACAGCCAGACCGGCGTTCCGGATGGGAATCCCCGCAACTGCATCATCGTGCGGGGCGTGATGCGGTGCGACCCGCTGCCAGAGTAATTGTCGAGGCCTACTTCGCAAACGTTCGGCCACCTGCGGGTGGCCGATTTTTTTCATCGAGACAGCCCTGGGGCACGCCGGGGCGCCTCTGGCAGCGGCGAGACCGTTCCGTTCAAACGATGTCGGAGCGAAGTGGCCACCGGGCCAGTGGGTTGCTCACCCTCCGAGAACCTTCTTCAGGATCGGCAATTCTTCAACGACGAAGTCGATGAATGCTGAAATGCGAGGCGTTGTCCTTAGGTCGGGATGACACAAGAGGTACCAAGCTCGTGCCAACTCCTGAACCTGGGGAAGCACTTGGATCAGCTCAACTTCAGCATCTCCGATCGGCGTCGGCAACGGTGCGATGCCAAGACCCGACTTGACTGCAGTCACCACTCCCAGAACGCTGTTGTTGCGCGCTACGATGCGCACTCCAGGCAGAGCGGCCGCGAGCCATTGGGTCGCCCGGTGGTTCTCCATCACACCGTCAAAGCCGATGAGATCATGGTGCAGCAAATCCTCGATCGAGCGTGGTTGCCCGCGGCGCTCCACGTAGTCGCGGCTGGCATAGACCGCCCAATTGGAATCGGCGATCTTGCGCCCGATCAGCCGATCGTCAATTCCCTCGCCAGACCGAAACGCCACGTCGGCATCCCCGGCCGAAAGGTCAACGAACCGGTCGGTGATGACGAATTCGATCCTCAGGCCAGGATAACGGCTATGAAAGCGATCGACAAAGCCCGAAGCGACGATGCGGGAAAGTATCGGCTCGGGGCAAGTCAGCCGCAAGGTACCTGTGAGCTCGTGCTGGAGGCCAAGAATGGCTCGCCGCAGCTTGGCGATGCTCTCCTCCACGTCGGCGCATACCGGTAGCAGCTGCTCACCTATTTCGGTCAGCCGGTATCCGGTGGGGTGGCGATGGACCAACCGTAGCGTCAATTGCCGTTCGAGCTGGGCAACACGACGGTGGACCGTCGACTGATTCACGCCAAGCTCACGCGCGGCAGCTAGCGTTGAGCCCTGCCTTGCAACCGCCAGCAGATACTGCAGATCGTTCCAGTCGAACATGTCGTAGTTATGCGCTTTTGCACTGGCCTCCCGCAACCTTGCTGCTCCCGCCGACCCAGATATCCGGTTAGCCCTTGAACTCGCCAACCAGGAGGATCCCATGGAGAAGGCAACAGTTGAAACAATGATCGCCGCGCTGGATGTCGGTGTAACCCGCTCGGCCAAGGAGCAGGGCATGGCCAAACTCACACCGCTGCATCGAGAGGTGCTTGGCACCATGCCACAGGGCGGCCGGCAGGAAGTGCGCGTACTACACGCAGTTCTTCAGCCGGGCGACGTCACGCCCTATCACTCGCACCGGTTTCCTGTGACGGTCTACGTAACCGAAGGGGTGTTCACCTTGAGGCTTGATGGACGCGACCCGGTCTCGATCCTACCCGGCCAAGTGTTTGTCGAGCCCCCTCATGTCAACATGACAGGCAGCAACGACGGCAGTGTCCCAGCCGTGACCGTCCTTTTCTACGTCTGTGATCCCGATACGCCATTCGCCGACCCTGTCCCGATGTCCCGGTAGTTGTGCTCACAGGACTTTTGGTCGCTGTGGGCCATGACCGGTCCCCGCCGGACGTCTCCTTCGCGCGCCAGAAGCGGACTATGAGGGAAGACGCCGGGCAGTCTTTGGATCCTCGGCACGACGGGACAATGTCCACAAGACTCCTCGTTCAACTGTACCCAGTCAGCGAGCTTTTTGACCTCTTTTGGTGATGACGTTCCCCCTGTTGTCTTGATCATCAGATTTCCGTAATGGCCGGCCCTGGGCCGGAAAGTGTCAACTGGCTGTGCCGAACCAGCGCTGACGGCGGGTGGATCCAAACAGTTTCTTGTCGACGCGCAGCGCTTCTGAGACTCCATAATAGGTGCCCGTGGGCTTGGGGCCGGAAAAGAAGTCTACCTCGACCCGTCCGATACGATCGGCACCGAACTCGATGTAGCACGAGCCGAAGCCCGGATTCTTTGCAGTCTCCGGTTCACCACGCAGTCGCGAGATGAGATTGGCGGCTACCGCACGAGCCGCGCCTTCGGCGAAAACACCAGCCTTCGGCGCACCCGTGTTGGCGAGGTCACCGACGGCAAACACGCCGTCATATTTGGTCTGAAGGGTGCGCGGGTCAACCGGCACCCAGCCGTTCTCGGTCATGCCGGAGTCGACAACGACATCGGCAGCACGATTCTTCGGGACCCCCATGAAGAGATCGCAAGGCAGGGAATTTCCATTGTCCAGCAGCACGCGGTTGCCCGCTTTATCGACACTGGCGATCCGTGTTGCACCCATGAACACGATGCCGCGCTCAGCGAAGGCCTTCATCAGGGCCACTGACGTTTCTGGAGACGGCGGCACCGGAGACGACAGCGGATTGACGAGGGTAATCGTGCTGTTGCCCCTGAGCCCGCGTCGCTCCAGATAGTCGTGCAGCATCAGGGCGCACTCGCTGGGTGCTGGTGGGCATTTGTAGGGCGCGCCGCAGATGCCGACGACAACATTGCCCCCTTGAAATCGTGGCAGTACAGTTGCGAGGTGGGCCGCGCCGGGAACCGAGTAGAACTCGTTCCGACCGAGGACGACGCCGGGGGTGGTTGTCACGTCGTAGTCGGCGCCCAGTGCCACAACGAGAATGTCACACGTGTGGAGCCCCTGGTCGGTCGTCACGCGCTTGGCGACCGGATCAATCGCGGTGATCGTCTCCTTCAGCAGCCGGACCCCGGTCTTGGCATAGTCGGCATAGGGGTGACGGATCGCCTGTTCGGAGCCGACCCGGCCGAACAACAGGTCGAGCTTGGCAAAGCCAAAGACAAAGCCATCAGATTTGTCGATGAGGGTGACATCGATACTGTCCCCCAGGGCCTCCGAGAGGGAGGTGGAGAGTTCCAGCCCACCGAAGCCGGCCCCGAGAATGAGAATGCGGGTTTTCATTGCGATCCGTCCTGTTGCGAGTTTGGCTTGAGACTAGGCTTTCATAGCGTCGGGCTGGGGCACGATGCGAAGGTAGGGTTTGGGGGCGGTCCAACCGTTCGGATAGAGCGTCTTGGCCTCGTCGTTGCTGACTGAAGCAAGGATGATCACATCGTCCCCGTTCTTCCAGTTGGCGGGGGTCGCCACTCGGTGCCTCGCGGTGAGCTGAAGCGAGTCGATGACCCGCAGGATCTCATCGAAATTGCGGCCGGTCGTCATGGGATAGGCGATCATCAGCTTGATCTTCTTGTCCGGCCCGATGACAAAGACATGCCGCACCGTCTGGTTGTCAGCGGCAGTACGACCTTCCGCCGAGTCACCAGCTGCTGCTGGCAGCATGTCGTAGAGCTTGGCGACGGCCAGGCTGGGATCACCGATCATGGGAAAGCCGGGCTTCGCCCCCTGGGTCTCGGCGATGTCGTTTGCCCACATGGCGTGCTTGTCGACGGGGTCGACCGAAAGGCCGATGAGCTTGACGCCACGACGGTGAAACTCGGACTCGAGCCTCGCCATGGTGCCGAGCTCGGTTGTGCACACGGGCGTAAAGTCCTTGGGGTGAGAGACCAACACGGCCCAGGTGCCATCGAGCCAGGCATGGAACGAGATCGGACCCATTGTGGTCTCGGCGGTAAAGTCCGGGGCAATATCGTTGATGCGGAGAGACATGATTTCCTCGTCTGGTTTCCGTGATTGCGAGGACACCCTAGCGAAGCTATGTTCCGCCACTGTTCCTCTGATCACCACTTCTTGTGAAATTGCTGAACACTGGCTTGTTGCGGGGACATGAGTAAATGCGTCTTGATATTCAATTGCTTGGTCAGTTCTCGATCGCCATCGACGGTGTCAGAATCGACCCGGCCGCGTTCCGCCGCGATAGCGCGGCCGCGTTGGTAAAGCTGCTTGCGATCACACCCCAGCACCGCATCCGCCGCGAGCAGTTAATGGACATCTTCTGGCCCGTGGCAGAACCTGAAGCGGCCGGCGCCAGCCTGCGCAAGGCCGTGCATTTCGCCCGCAAGGCGCTAGGCCACAATGCGCTCATCGAAACATCGGGCGACAGCATAGCGTTCGGGCGTGGTACCGAAGTCACCGTCGACGCTCAGCGGTTCGAGACAGCCGCCAGGGCTGCCCTGCGCAACCCCGATCCGGCGATCTGCGCTGCGGCGGCCGAGCTTTGCCACGGCGGGCTCCTCCCGGACGATGTCTATGTCGATTGGGCCGATGGGCATCGCGCAACAGTGGCACAGCTGCGGCTTGATCTGCTTCGTGCAGCTGGGCTGTGGCAGCGGCTGATCGAGGTCGATGCAACCGACGAGCCGGCGCATCTGGCGCTCATGCACGCGGCGCTGCAAGCCGGCAACCGGGGCGAAGCCATTCGACTGTTCAATCAGCTGCGCAATACGCTTCACCTCGAGCTGGGGCTGGGCCCCTCGAAGGCGGCTGTGGCCCTCTACGAAGAGGCGCTTTCCACGCCAGCAGTCGACCCGGTCAGCCAGACCGACCGCATCCGCGCCGCGCTCGCCTGGGGCCTGCTCCACCTCCACAGCGGGGATTTCGACAAGGCTACAGCGGTTGCACAAGAGACGCGGCGCCTTGCCCTGGCCGCGGGTTTGGTGCGTGAAGTCGGCGAGGCAAGTGCACTTTTCGGACTGTGCGCCAATATGCAGGGACGCTGGAAGGAAGTTTTCCGCGTCGAGTTTATTGAGTGGGCTCGCCAACAGCCCGACAAGGTGTCGCAGATCTTCGACGGACACCTCTGCCTGGCCGAGTTCTGCCTTTGCAACGCCAGGGGACATCACGAAATCGGGGCGTCAGCGAGGGAGCTTCTTTCGGTCGCGGAGGGCGCCGGCTCGCTTGCAGGACGTGGCCTTGCCCTGCTGATCCTGGGCGAGGCTGCACTGTTCTCGGGGCACCTGGGAGAAGCCGAACGTTGCCTTACCGAGGCTGATTCCCTGCTGGAATCTGCAGGCGCCGCCTCGGGTCGTGCAGTGGCGCTCGAGCGGCTGGCCGAGATCGCGTTGGCTCAGGGCCAGAAATGGCGCGCCAAACGGCTGATACAGCGAGCGCTTTCGGTTGCCGAACAATCCTGGCTGTCGCCACACCTTTTGATCCGGCTGCAGGGGCTCAAGGTCCGCGCTGCCAGCAATCGCGAGCAAACGCTGCAGGCAATTCTGGAGGGTGATCGACTGATGACCGACCAGCGCCATGGTTGCCAGCCCTGTTCAATGGGGTTCAGGATCGCATCAGCCATAGCGATGGCGGAGATGACAGATCTGCCACAAGTCAATCGCAGGCTCGATGAGGCAGAGCGGATCGCAGATATGTGGCACGGCGGCCCCTGGGTCGCTGCCGTGTGGGAGGCGCGAGGCGTGCAGCGCCGCGCTGAAAAGAACGCCGCCAGGGCTGCCTCGGCCTTCGAGGAAGCGGCAAGCCGCTATGCAGCACTCGGCCGGCCCGCTGATGAGGCCCGCTGCCGAGAAGAGCTTCTTGCGACCTGAGCGATCCGTATCGCTCGACATCCGTGACCGCGCAATAGCCGCCGTTTGCCATCAGCGTGTCTCGTAAAGCGAAGGTCGACTTCCAAGGCACTCCGTGCGACCAAGATCGGTCGGTACAATCTCTTTTGATAGTGCGACGGGTCCTTGCTACCGAATGGCTGCTTCGGGGCCAGAAGCGGCCCTTGGCCGATGGCCGCTTGGCGACGTCAGAAGCGGCAATTGGAAGCGAGTCCCTTCAGGGTGCGCGTTGCAGCAGGAGCGAAGCGCCGGCGCCGCCGAGGTCTTGCGTCAGATCGCAGTAGCACGCGCCGTTGCCGCCACGGCATGTTGTAGTATGTCGGACTTTGAAACATGCTCGAAGCAACCGAGGGGCTTACGGTGAAGACAATAACTGGATGGCTACTTTGCAGGGCTGGAACGCGTGACGAGTTCCTCACGCTTATGGAGCCACTAGCAGCGGCAACGCGCCAAGAGGCGGGCTGCAGGCTTTTCGAGTACCATCGGGCTGATAGAAACGCCGACGAGATTATCTTGATCGAGGTGTTCGACAGCGCCGAGGCCCATGAGCTTCATCGGCGAACGCCCCACATGTTCGAGATGCAGTCCATCGTACGCCGCTTGCTTGGCCGGATTCGGCTGCTCGAGGTCATCTCAGCAACCGTGTTGCTAGGTGCGGCTGGTCAAGCGTTGGGCGCCCACGGGGTGTCGCGTTGGAGCATGGCGTTGGCGGTAATCAGGAGCTTGCGCATGGCGGCGACAATGGCAAGTTTGGCTGGTTTGCCCTGGGCCCTGAGGTGCAGATAGAAGGCCTTGATGGGCGGGTTGCAGCGGATGGCGCTGAGGCAGGCCATGTAGAGGGCGCAGCGCACCGACAACCGGCCGCCGGCGATGTGGGCCTGGCCTCGCATCTGGCCGCTGTCGTGGTTGATCGGCGCGACGCCCGCGAGCGCCGCGATCTGCTTGGGACCGATCGTTCCCAGTTCGGGCAGCTCGGCCACCAGTACCGCCGCCGTGGTGCGACCCACTCCGGGAATGCTGGTGAGCAGCCCGGCCCGCCGCGCCATGTCCGGATGCGCCGCGATCTGGGCGGCGATCGCGGCATCGAGCTGGGTGATCGCCCCCTCGAGGAAGGCCAGGTGCGCCGTGATGGTCGCCCGGACCAGCTCGGCCTCGGGGTGCTCGGCATGCTGCTTTTCCACCGCTGCCATGTCCACCAGCTGGCGGCGGCGGCGCACCAGATCGGCCAGTTGCACCTGGGCAGGCGCTGGGGGCGGCGAGACGGGCGGCTGCATCGCCTGAGCGAAGCGCAGGATCAACGCGGCGTCAATCGCATCGGTCTTGGCCAGTTGCCCGGCGGCGCGGGCGAAGTCGCGCACCTGGCGCGGATTGACCCGGCTCACCGGGATCGAGCGCTGCGCCAGCTCGCGCACCAGCGGTCGCGTGTAGCTGCCGGTGGCCTCACACACCAGGTGCGGCCGCTCGAGCCGCGACAGCCGCCGGACCAGGCCGGCCAGCCCCGCCGCGCTGTTGCTCACCCGGCAGCACTGCGCCGTGCCGGGCATGACGAAGTCGAGGTGGTGCTTTGAGACGTCCACCCCGACATACTGAGGATCTGTGTGCATGATGATGGCTCCGCCTTGCATGCGGGCTCGCTGGCCCGATCAACCGTTCGAGACGATCAACAGAGGCGGACGATTGTGCTGAGATACGGGCTCAGGCCCGGGATGAGGCGCAATCCGTCCGCTCCCGCAGGGCACAAACCAACACCCTGCACCGGCACCTTAGCACTCAACCAACATGCAAGGATGAGGT
>JANXSI010000152.1 GCA_025352765.1 Devosia sp.
CTTCACCGGTGCGAGCAGCGGTGAAGGTGTCGGGACTGCCTCCACTGTTGCGCACGGTGAGATAGCCGCCCGCCGATTGCGCGCCTTTCGGCGTGGCGCGGACGAAGGCGCCAGTGACGGTGATGTCGCCAGCGGCGAACACCTGGCCGGTGGCGCAGGTGTCGAGCAAGCCCGATTGCGCCAGCGCCGGCTGTTGCGCCGAGAGCATGAGGCTGCTGGCGACGATTGCCGCGAGCGAGGAAGAACGGGACATCTTTGTCTCCTTTTCGGGTGAAGGGGGAGCGAGGGTCAGCGTACCCTTGAGCACGCTCAGATCGAAATCGCCGGTGCGGGCCTCGACCTCGACCGGCCAGTCGCCGCCCGCGGGGAGCATCAGGTCGGCGACAGTCCAGCCGTCTCCCGCGGCTTTTGCCAGAACGCTGATCGTCGCAATACCCGCCGCGGGATTGCTGAGCTTGAGCACCACGGTGCGCGCGTTGAGCGGCGTGCCCGAATGATCGGTGAGGTGGAGCGTCAGCGACACCGGTCCTGAGCGCCCGGGCCGCGCCTTGAGCGTGCCCATGGCGGTGGCGCCGCTCAGCGGCGCAGTGGCTGGCGCCTGCATCTGGGCGATCTCGGCGAGCACCCGCGGGGGTGGCGTGAACCGCCAGCCGGCGACGATCCCGAGGAGCGCCAGGACGAGCAGCAATTCAGCGACGATGCTGCGGCGGAGCCGCAGGCGGCTCCTCGCCTCGCCCCCCAGCACCGGCCGGGTGAACCACAGGCGATTGACGAGGGCGAGGCCGAGCAGCAGCGCGACAAGGACGAGCTTGGCTCCGAGGATCAGCCCGTAGGCGCTGAACCAGTCGGCGTCGAGCGGGCCGAGCTGGACGATGGCGAGGGTAATGCCGGAGGCGAGCAGGGCCGCGACGGCAAGCGGCACGATCCGCGAGAACCGCCGAAGCGCCGCCGGGGCCTCTGCCGAGCCATCGCGCAAGAAGAAGAAAAGCGGCAGCAGCGCCCCGAGCCAGAACATCAGGCTCATGAGATGCAGCGCCACCGCGCTCCGCATCAGGATCTGCGGGTCGGCGGTGCTGGCGTGTCCGCTCAGCACCGGCGCCAGGATCCCGAGCCCCGCGGCGATCGCGACAATGGCACGCCGCCCGGTGAGTCCGCCCACCAGCGCCGCCCCGAAGGCCGCGGCGAGGAGCATCTGCGTCGTGCCATAGCTGCTGGCGAGGCCCGCCGACCATGCCGTGGGCGAGAGGAGGCCGGTGAACGAAAGCCCGAGCAGGTCGGCGCCCTGCAGCGCCACGGCCAGCGGGGCCAGCACCAGACCGCCGGCGACGAGGCCGGTCGCGATTTGCCGGGCCCGGTCGGGCACCCGGGTGACGAGGCCGAAGGCGAGGCTGCCGAGGCCGAGAAACAGCGCCACATATTGTGCGGCGCGGGTCAGCCAGATGGCGAGCGCCAGTGCCGGATCGGACGGCGCCGCGACGAGCGTGCCGCTCGCCTTACCGATGGCGAAGCCGACTGTGCCGTTGACCGGGTGGCCATCGGATGACGTCACGCGCCAGCTGAAGAGATAGCTGCCTTCGGCGAGGGTGGCGGGAAGCGCGACGCTGAGCGCGGCGCCGTCGGGCCGGATGTCGGTGAGCGGCAGCGGCGGCTGGCCGACCCCGATCAGCGAAAAGCCGATCGGCGACACCGGCTCGTTGAAGGTGAGCGTCACCGCCGGGGGCGGGGTGCCCAGCACCGCGCCGCCCGCCGGGTCGGCCGAGATCAGCCCGGCATGCGCCAGCGCGCCGCTGATGCTGACGGCCAGCAGCAGAAAGCTCGCGGCAGCCAGACGGGGGAGGAGGGTGAGAATGCGCATGGACGGATCCCGTGGGGAGCGCGGACGAGCCCGCGCTCCCAGTTGGTGCTTACTTGGCGGCGGGCGCGGTGAGCTTGAGGCCCGGCGCCGGGGTGCCGTCCTCGCTGCCCGAGGTGTCGATCCAGTCTTCCTCGCCGGTGGTGCAGGTCTGGATCACCGGGAAGTAGAGCGTCGTGTCGGCCGGCAGATCCGCCGCCAGCGTGCCGCGGAACACGAACTCCTCATATTGGGCGTCGGGCAGATTGCCGCCCGACCAGGTTATCTCGGTCGCCCCTTCGGTGACCGGGCTGCCATAGAGCTCGTAGCTCTTGGCATATTTGCCGGTGGTGATGTCGAGGCTCCAGCCGGCCTTGGGCTGTGGCTTGGCGGTGAGGAAGCCCTCGGGGATTTTCACCCGGATCGAGGTGGTGGCGTTGCCGTCGCAGCCATGCGGGACGCGCAGCACCGCCTTGTACGTCGAGCCGATAACGGCCTTGCCGACCTCGAGCGAGACATGGGCGAAGGCCGGTGCGGCCAGGGCGAGAAGGATTGTGGCGGCCGAGGCCGCGCGAGCGAAAATACGGATCATGATGATCTCCGGTGATTGGGTCTGAAGGCAGCAAAGCTGCCGGTCTCTGATCGAGAACTAGACCGTCACGGGAGGAGCGCGGGGCCGCGCGAAGACGAAGGCCGGCGGCGAGATGATGCGGAGCGCCGGCAGCGCATAGACCACCGGCACGACGACGAAGGCGACCTGCAGGATCGCCGCGGGGGGCGGCCGCAGCACGGCCGCGGCGCCGATCCGGCAGGCGTGGCACGGCGTGTGGTCGCCGTCCGCCGGATAGAGCGGATTGCCGCAGAACGAGGCGGTGGTGACCACCACGCGGCCGCCAGCGGCGAACACCGCGTTCGAATGCCCGAAATTGAGGAAGGTCAGCGCGAGGACGAGCAACGCGAGAAGCGTTCCCCGAACCAGTTGTCTGTGCACGACCGAACCCATGATCATCGCATATAACAGCCCCTGCGCTCAGCGCATGCGGCAAAGTTGCGCGACGCGCATTGATCTGCGCGCCAAGGGATGACAGCAATGGGGTGACGGTGCGCGGGCGAAATCCCGCGTGAAACGGGAAGCAGGCTGTTCGAGCAAACCTGCGCCGCCCCCGCGACTGGATTGGACGACACCCGCCTCAGCACGCCACTGGTTTGCGACTGGGAAGGCGAAGCGGGAGGTCCGGAGCCAGGAGACCGGCCGTCATCGTGAAACGCAAGGGACGGTGGGTCCCGAAAGGAAATTGATGCGCAAACTTCTCCCGGCTCTCGCCGCTCTCCTCGCTGTTGCCCCGACCGCCGCCTTCGCCCATCCGGGCCATGGCGAGGCGATTGGCTTTGCCGCCGGGTTCCTCCATCCGATGAGCGGCCTCGACCACATCCTCTGCATGGTCGCCGTCGGTGTCTTCGCGGTGGTGCTGGGCGGCCGCGCCCTGGTGCTGGTGCCGCTGAGCTTCGTCGGCATGATGGTGGTGGGCTTCCTGCTCGGCGCCAACGGGCTCGACCTGCCCTTCGTCGAACTGGCCATTGCGCTGAGCTCGATCGTCATCGGCGCTGTCGCCGCCTCGGGCAAATCGATGCCGGTCGCCGCCGCCATGAGCCTTGTCGGCGCTTTCGCGGTCTTCCATGGCCTCGCCCACGGCGCCGAAATGCCGGCCAACGCTAGCGGGCTTCAGTTTGCCGCGGGCTTCATGAGCGCCACCGCGCTGCTGCATGCGGCGGGGATCGCCGCAGCCGTTGTGGTGGCGCGGCTCGCCGGCAAGTACGGCCATGCGGCCGCGCGTGTTGCCGGCGGCGCATTTGCCCTCGGCGGCCTCGGCATCTTGGCCGGCTGGCTGTAGCACGCGACGGGGGAGGGCAGCCCTCCCCCTGATCCGCCCTTAGGCGACACTGCCACCCGCCACTGGACTCAAAGCGCCGTTTCCTCTATACGCGCGCTCGCTGTGGCTTCGGCTCGGCCAATACCAACAAAAACCTCCGTCAAACCAAGACCGGGCGGTCGGGAACGCTTCTCGACGAAACGCCTCATTGAAAAGATCAGAACGGATCACCGAAATGTCTGCAAATATCATTGCCGAAATCGACAAGGAGCAGCACGACGCTCTCGCCGCGCGCTCCAACCACCCCGACTTCACCCACGGCGACACCGTCAAAGTCTGGGTGAAGGTCCGTGAAGGCGAAAAAGAGCGCCTGCAGGCCTATGAAGGCGTGGTTATCGCCCGCACCGGCCACGGCCTCAACGAGAGCTTCACGGTTCGCAAGATTTCCTACGGCGAAGGCGTCGAGCGCGTCTTCCCGGTGCTGAGCCCGAACGTTGATCGCGTCGAAGTGCTGAAGCGCGGCAAGGTGCGTCGCGCCAAGCTGTACTACCTGCGCGATCGTCGCGGCAAATCGGCCCGTATTTTCGAATCGACCTCGGCCCGTACCAAGAAGATCGAAGCCGTCGAGCGCGATGCCGCGCTTGAGGCCAAGAACGCCCGCGAAGCCGAAAAGATCGCCGCTTCCGAGGCCCTGGCCCGCGAGATGGCGGAAAAGGATGCCGCCGAAGCCGCGGCCGCCGCTGCGACCGCTGCCGCTGCGCCCGCAGCCGAATAAGGCTCGCGACAGGACGCGTGACGAACATAGCCCGGCTCTGCAAAGAGCCGGGTTTTTGATTCGAGGCCCGGGGTGGGTGAGGACCGATGGCGAGTTCGGAGACGCGCAGCGCGACGGCCAGAGCGCTGCGTGACGAGGCGCGGGCACTGCTCGCCGACACCGGCCTCTTCGCCCTGTTGCAGGATCGCTTCGGCGAGCCGACCGTCATTGGCAGTGCCGGCTATGATCTGATGGTCTGGCGCGACCTCGACATCGACCTGGCGATCGATGCCGACCTCTGGCGCGACTGGATGGCCTTCGGCGGCGACCTCGCCGCCCAGCTCGAAAGCGTCGGCCTTGCGCTCCATACCGCCCATTACACCAACGCCTATGTGGACTTTCACCCGATGGGCGGGGGCCTCCACTGGAGCCTCGGCTTCCGCGACTTTTCCGGCAACCCCTGGTCGGTCGGCATCTGGGGCTGGGACCCGTTCGACTACGCGGTCCGGCAGGCCCGCGACTTCTCGCTGCGCACCGATCTCAACGGCTGCGACCGCGACCTGATCCTCAGGCTGAAGACCGAGGCGCGCGAGCGCGACAACTATTTCGGCGTGAAAGTCACCAGTTGGGACATCTACCAGTTCTGCATCGCCAAGGCCGGCGACAGCCTTCAGGCGCTCGAAAAGTGGAAGGCACGGCAGTAGCGCGAGGATCGAGTTTTGTTGCAGCGCGCTGCAGTTCTTCTCGTTTGGCGGCGGCGCGGCGGCCGTGCAAATCTGGGGCACCAGCCGGAGACCGAGCCATGCCCTCCTTCATCTGCACCACCTGCGGCGTCGGCTACGCCGAGACCGAGGCGCCGCGCGAAATCTGTCTGATCTGCGCCGACGAGCGGCAATATGTGAATGCCAAGGGCCAGCGCTGGACGACGCTTCAGGAGTTGCAGCAGCACCACGTCAACGAGATCGTTGAGCTCGAGCCGGGGCTTTTCGGCCTCGGCAGCAAGCCGCAGATCGCCATCGGCGAGCGCGCGCTGGTGATCGCCCGGTCGGACGGCGGAGTGATGTGGGACTGCACGCCGCTGATCACCGATGCGGCGATCGCTGAGCTCAAGGCCACGGGCAGCATCAAGGCCATCGCCATCTCGCACCCGCATTTTTACGCCACCATGGTCGACTGGAGCCGGGCGCTGGGCGATGTGCCGATCTACCTGCACGAAGCCAACCGCGACTGGGTGATGCGGCCGGACGCCGCCATCCGGTTCTGGACCGGCGAGAGCCTCGAGATTGCGGGCGGCATCACGCTGATCCGCACCGGCGGGCACTTTCCCGGCTCGACGGTGCTGCACTGGGCCGAGGGCGCCGGCGGCAAGGGCGTGCTGATGACCGGGGATTCGATCATGGTGGTGCCCGACACGCGCTGGGTGAGCTTCATGTACTCCTACCCCAACCTGATCCCGGTCAACGCCAAGACCGTCGAGTCGCTCGTCCGCGCCGTGCGCGACTACCCTTACGACCGCATCTATGCCGGCTGGTGGGACCGCGTGCTCGACCGCGACGCCAAGACAGCGGTCGCCCGCAGCGCTGAAAGATATATCGCCGCGATACGGTAACTGGTGGCTGAGAATATTCAGAAGGCTCATCGTCTCCGGTGTCATCCCGCGAAAGCGGGGACCTCTGTTGTATGAGAGCCGCAGAAAACGGAGGTTCCCGCTTACGCGGGAATGACCCGGTGCTAGGAAACGGCGTGATAGTCCAGAACGAAGAAGATATATCTTACGTCCTATCTTGACGATTGCGGGCCTCGCCTTTATCTCTCCGCTATCGTAAGATATATCGGAGATATAAATGCATCCTCATCACCACCACGACCATGCCGACCACCGCGCCGAACATTTCTGGCGCCGGTTCGAGGCTGCGGGTCGTCGGGGCATGGGCGGTTGGGGCGGCGGCCCCGGCGGCGGTCCGGGTCGCGGCGGCTTTGGCGACTGGGGCGGGTTCGGCGACAGCTTCCGCATCGGCCGCATGCTGGCCTCGGGCGACCTGCGCCTCATCGCCCTCTATTTGATCGAGCAGCAGCCGCGCCACGGCTACGATTTGATCAAGGCCATCGAGGAAAAGACCGGCGGCATCTACGTGCCGAGCCCCGGTGTGATCTACCCCGCCCTGACCTACCTCGAGGAGGCGAACTTCGTGACCTCCGTCGCCGAAGCCAACAAGCGCCTCTACACCATTACCGAGGAGGGCAAGACCCACCTGAGCGACAATCGCGCCGCGGTCGAAGCCACGCTCGCCCATCTGGGCAAGATCGGCGAACGCTTCAGCAAGGTGAAGGAGCGCTGGCAGGAGGCCGAACGCACGTTCAACGAAGCCGGCCCGCCGCGTCCCGACCGCGACATGGACAATGTCGGCCCCGAAGTGAACGACGCCCGTCGCGAACTCAAGGACGCCATTCGCCACGCCGCCCGGCACGCCGACCCCGAGGGCCTGCGCCGTCTGGCGGACATCCTCCGCCGCGCCGCACACGAGATTCGGCACAGCGAGCCGGGCCCCAAGCCCGAACCCGACGACGTCGACCTCTAGCCTGACCACTGCGCCGAGGGGCCGAACATGTGGTGGTATGCCGACCTCCCCGCCGCCCTAGTCAAGCCTTCGGAAAAGCGCAAAGCTCCCCCGTGGATCACCACCGCGGGGGAGCTTTTCGTGGGCTATTCGGAACGCGACCGGATGCTGGGCATGGACCGGCCGATCAGCCGCCGGGATTTTCTCAACGGCGTGGCGCTCGGCGTCGGCGCCGTCGCAGTCAGCGGCCTTCCCGGGATCGCCCTTGCCGCAACGCCTCCGGGCGATCCGGCGAAACTCACCGGCCTCCGCGGTCATTCCGAAACCGCCATGAGCATCATGCACGCGGTCCGCGACAAGAGCTTCTGGGACAGCGCCCCCGCGCTCGAAGCGACCGGCGAGCACTATGATCTGGTGGTGGTGGGCGGCGGCATTTCGGGTCTTTCGGCGGCGCTGCTTTACCGCCAGCAGAAGCCCGACGCCACAATCCTGATCCTCGAGAACAACGACGATTTCGGCGGCCACGCCCGCCGCAACGAATTCACCTCCAGCAGCGGCAAGCGGCTGATCGGCTATGGCGGCAGCCAGAGCCTTCAGACCCCCAGCCAGTTCTCGCCGCTGGTCAGCAGACTGCTCGGCGACATCGGCATCGAGCTCAGCCGCTTTTCGGAGTTCTACGACCAGGGCTGGTGGGACGCCCATGGCCTCAGGGATGCGCATTTCTTCCGCAAGGAGGATTTCGGCGTCGACGCGCTGGTGGTCGAGACCGAGGCGGCCGCCGAATGGGTGCCGCTGACCCCGCTCAACGACAGAGCCAAGGCGAACCTGATCGAACTCATCGATTCGCCGCCCGACTATCTCGCCGACAAGAGTTTCGACGAAAAGCTCGAGCTCCTGTCAAAGACCACCTACGACGACTTTCTGACCAGGATCTGCGGCTACGACGTGCAGCTCGTGACCTATTTCCAGAACGCCACCGAGGAGTATTTCGG
>JANXSI010000160.1 GCA_025352765.1 Devosia sp.
CGGCTTTCCCAAAGCTACCTTCAGTTTTCTCGAGGGCATCGCCGCCCACAACGAAAAGCCGTGGTTCGATGCGAACCGCGATCTCTACGAGGCGGGGTACGTGGCGCCGGCGCGAGCCTTCGTTGCGGCCCTCGGGCCGCAGCTTCGAAGCATCTCCAAAGCCGTGCAGTTCGAGCCCAAGGTCAACGGATCGCTTGGACGCATCAACCGCGACATTCGGTTCTCCAAAGACAAGCGACCCTACAAGGACCATCTCGACGTGTGGTTCTGGCACGGCGAGAAGAAGAGCTGGAACGCGCCGGGGTTCTGGTTCTCGCTGGGCGCCGGGCAGGTGCGGCTCGGGGTCGGCCTCTACGGATTCGAGAAGGAGGCTCTCGACAGCTTCCGGCAATCGGTCATTCATCCGCGGTCCGGCCGCGCGCTGCTTGCGGCTGTCGCCGCGGTGACGGCCGCCGGCTCGTACGAGATCGGCGGCAAGACGCGGAAGCTGATGCCCCGCGGCTTTTCCACAGATCCCGATCGTGCCGACTATCTGCTCTACGAGGGGCTCTACACCTCGGCCACTTTGCCGGTCGCCGTTGCGCAGCGAGCCGATTTCGTCGGTGTCTGCCGGGATCACTATGCGCGCATGTGGCCGATCGCGAAGTGGCTGCTCGACGAAGTCGCTGGTTAACCTCCGCTTAACCGTGACCTGCGGCAGGCGCGCGCCTGCTCTGCGGCCGATATTGGGGCTAGGAAATTGCCATTGGCGGCGCAAGCTCCCGGCGGGAATGCTATTTTAGGAATTTTCAAAATGAACGCCGACCTGACCGCCGCCCGCGCACCCGACGGGGTGCGCGGCGTGATCGAACAGATCAATATTGATCTGCAAGCTTATGGCGCTGCCAACCGGCAGGCCGTCATCCAGACCAAACTGCTCGCCCTCAACGCCGTCATCGAGGCAGCCCGGGCCGGCGAGGCCGGAAAGAGCCTTGCGGTCGTTGCCAACGAGGTCGAGAGGCTCGCGATGCAATCGGCGCGCGCCACCGATCTGTTCCAGGACAAGGTCGAGACCCGCATCGCCTCGAGTCGTTCACTCGTCCGCAAGCTAGAGGGGGCTCGCCTCGTCGATCTTGCCGAGTCGCTGGTGCAACTGATCGTGCGCAATCTCTATGAGCGCACCGCCGATGTCAGGCTCTGGGCGACCGATCCGGCGTTCTGCGAGGCGCTCGAAACAGCAACGCCGCAATCCATCGCCGCAGCGACGTCGCGGCTCGGGGTCATCCGGCACTTCTATTCCGTGTACTCGGATCTGATCCTCGTCGATGCCAGCGGCCGCGCCGTGGCGACCGCAAATGCCGCCTACCGCGATAGAGTCATGGCGCTCGACTATCACACCGCGGTCTGGTTCCAGAACGCCATTTCGGTCGCCTCGGGCGACGACTTCGTCGCCGACGAAGTGCGACAATCCCGTTCGCAAGCGGGGCGGCAGGTCCTGATCTATGCGGCCGCCGTTCGGGCAGGGGGCGCCATGCACGGCAAGTCACTGGGTGCCCTCGGAATCTATTTCGACTGGGAACTGCAGGGCAAATCCATTGTCTCGGACGAGATCGCCCTCACGCCATCCGAGCGGGAGCGCACCGATGTCCTGCTGCTTGATGGCAACCGGCGGGTCATTGCCTCGACCGATCCGGCGCGTGTCTTCAAGTCCTTCGATCTGGCCGACCAGGGCGCGCAGCGGGGCAGCTACATTGCTCAAGACGGGGAGTTCGTAGCGTTTTCGAAGACCCATGGATATCAGGAATACGACGGCCAGGGTTGGGTTCGGGTGGTCGTCCAGCGGCCGTAAGCTGAGGTATCCGTATTTTTCGCGATGGAACCGGGTTCTGCGAACAGATTGTTAACGTCGTCAGACTTAATTTCTCCCTGGGAATGTTAACGTTTGCACTGGATCGCTGCACCTATGAACCTGACCATCCGTGGGCGGTTGCTTTCGATCGTCCTCCTGTCGCTGCTGCCGACCGTCCTGCTCGGCTACCTGTTCATCGCGCAATGCCAGAAGGATATCGTCTTCTCGGCCAAAGAACTTGAAGGCGTCCGCTATTTCGCGGCGCTTGCACCGGACCTTGCTGCGATCTCATCGGCCAGCGCTCTGCCGCCGGCCGATGAGCTGACGGCATCGCGCGACGCGCTGGATGCGGTCGTCGGAGCCGCGACACAGTCTGCTGCCTACGCGGCGGCGCGCAGCGGTGTTGTACCCGGCACATACTCGCCGGAGGCAGGCGCGGCGCTCGGAGCTCTCCTCGCCAAGATCGGCGATGGCTCCAACCTCATCCTCGATCCGGACCTGGATAGTTTCTACGTCATGGACATGCTGGTGACGAAGCTGCCCGCCGCCGTCGACGCCAGTGCCGGGCTGAAGCTCCGGATCACCTCGGTGGCCGCGACGCCCGACGAGAACGGCCGGATCGGCCT
>JANXSI010000210.1 GCA_025352765.1 Devosia sp.
CGCCCCAGCCGATTGAGGCCGGCTACCGCCAGCAGCGTCGCGTCGGCGACGCCCTCGGCGAGCTTGCGGAGCCGCGTGTCCACATTGCCCCGGAAAGGCACCACTTCGAGATCCGGGCGGGCCCGCAGCATCTGGGCCGCGCGGCGGAGCGAGGAGGACCCCAGACGGGCGCCCTGCGGCAGTTCGTCAAGCGATTTGACGATCAGCGAAACGAACGCGTCGCGACTGTCCTCACGCTTGAGGAACGCCGCGAGAACGAGGCCGTCGGGCAGCCTGGTGGCCATGTCCTTGGACGAATGCACGCCGACGTCGACTTCGCCGCTTTCGAGCGCCGACTCGATTTCCTTGGAGAACAACCCCTTGCCGCCGACCTCGCTCAGGGTCGCCTCGGTCAGGCGATCGCCGGAGGTGGTGATGGTGTGAATCTCGATGGCGCTCTCGGGAACGCCGTGCGCCTCCGCCAGCAGCCGGCGGACCAGCCGGGCCTGAACCAGTGCCAACATCGAGCCGCGGCTGCCGATGCGCAGGAAGGGCGAAGATTGCAAAGCGGTCGGCTCCCCTGTAGTCCGGGCTCACGCCTTAAACCTCAAGGATTTTTCCGGCAAGCGCATGCGGCTCCTGGGCATCGAAACCAGCTGCGACGAAACCGCCGCGGCCATCGTCGAGCGCGACGCGTCGGGGCGCGGCACGATCCTCAGCAACATCGTGCGCTCGCAGTATGCCGAGCATGCGCCCTATGGCGGGGTGGTGCCGGAACTGGCGGCGCGGGCGCACGTCAGCCATCTCGACCACATCATCGCCCGCGCGGCGACGGAGGCAGGTGTGGCCCTGGCGTCGGTCGACGGGGTCGCGGCGACCGCCGGTCCGGGTCTCATCGGTGGCGTACTGGTTGGTCTCACCACTGCCAAGGCGCTGGCGGCGGCGCTCGGCAAGCCGCTGGTCGCGGTCAATCACCTTGAAGCACACGCGCTGACAGCGCGGCTGACCGATGGGCTCAGCTTTCCCTATCTGCTGCTCCTGGTGTCGGGCGGGCACAGCCAGTTCGTCCTGGTGCGGGGGGTCGGCGACTATGAGCGCTGGGGCACGACGATCGACGACGCGCTGGGCGAGGCCTTCGACAAGGTCGCCAAGCTCCTCGGCCTCGGCAATCCCGGTGGCCCCGAGGTCGAGCGGCAGGCGCTGCTGGGCGACCCGACGCGCTTCCGCTTCCCGCGGCCGCTGCTCAAGGAAGACCGGCTCGACTTTTCGTTTTCGGGGCTCAAGACCGCGGTACGGCTCGCGGCCGAGCAGATCGCGCCGCTCGCCCCCCAGGATGTCGCCGACATCTGCGCCGGGTTCCAGCTGGCGGTGACCGAGGTGGTGACGACACGGGCGGCCGCGGCGCTGGGGCGGTTCTGCGCCGAACTCCCGGACGCGCCTCCTGTGCTGGTCGTTGCCGGCGGCGTTGCGGCCAACCAGGCGATCGGCGGCGGGCTTCGCCACACCGCCGAGAGGATGGGGGCACGCCTCGTGGTGCCGCCGATTCCGCTGTGCACCGACAACGGCGTGATGGTCGCCTGGGCCGGGGCGGAGCGGCTGGCGCTGGGCGACAGCGACGATTTTGCCGCGGCCGCCAAGGCGCGCTGGCCGCTCGACAGCGCCGACATGGCCCTTGGTTCGGGGCTCGGTCATGGCGATTGAACGCGTCACCGTGGTCGGGGCGGGCGAGTGGGGCACGGCTCTGGCCCAGGCCGCGGCGATGGCGGGACGCGATGTGCTGCTGGTCGGCCGCGATGCTGCGGTGCTCGACGACATCAACCGCAACCACCGCAACTCAAGGCATCTGGGGGCCCAGATCCTGTCGTCGTCGATCATGGCCTCGACGCTGTTTTTCAGTTCGGACCTGACGATCCTGGCGGTGCCGGCGCAGGCGACCCGCGCGGCACTCGCCGGCCTCGCCGACCTGGCGGGGCCGGTCATCCTGACGGCCAAGGGGCTCGAGGACGGCACGCTGAAGCGGCAGAGCGAGATCCTGGCTGAGGTCGCGCCCGGAACAGTGCCGTATGTTCTCTCCGGCCCGAGCTTTGCCGTCGACGTTGCTGCCGGGCGGCCGACGGCAGTGACGCTCGCGGGTGATGACGATGTGGCCACAGAGGACGTCGCCGCGGCACTCGCGGGCCCTAGTTTTCGTCCCTATGCCGCGGGCGACCGGGTCGGGGTCGAGCTCGCGGGGGCGCTCAAGAACGTCTACGCACTCGCCGCAGGCGCGGTAGATGGCGCTCGTCTCGGGGCGTCGGCCCGAGCCGCCCTCATCGCCCGTGCCTTCGCCGAGTTGAGCCGGATCCTCCCGGCCTTCGGCGGCAAGGCGGAGACCCTGACGGGCCTCGCCGGTCTTGGTGATCTCACCCTCAGCTGCACCTCGACGCAATCGCGCAACTATCGTCACGGGGTGGCGCTTGGGCGCGGCGAGGCCATGCCGGCCGATCTCGCCGAGGGCGTGTTCACGGCGCCGGTGGCGCAGCGCCTCGCGCAGCAGGCGGGCGTCGACGCGCCCCTCATCGATGCGGTAAACCTTCTGCTCGGCGGCACCGTCTCCATCGAAACCATCGTCGCGGGGCTGATGTCGCGCCCGCTCAAACGGGAGGACTGAAGTCTTGCTCTTTGCCCTGATTGCCTACGATCGCCCTGGCGCTGTGCCGAGCCGCGCCGACCTCCGGCCCGACCATCTGAAACATCTCGATTCGCTCGGCGACCAATTGGTGCTTGCCGGACCGTTCCTCGACGAAGCCGGCAACATGGTAGGCTCGATCGTGGTGGTCGAGGCCCCGGCGCTCAGCGACGCCAAGGCCATCTTCGACCGCGACCCATTCATGGTCGGCGGCCTCTTCGACTCGGTCACGGTCAAGCCGTGGCGGATCGGCGTCAACAAAACCCCGAGGTAAGCGATGGCCCACTGGCTGATGAAATCGGAGCCGGACGTCTTCAGTTTCACCGACCTCATGAACAAGCCGGTCGAGGAGTGGCATGGGGTGCGCAACTACACGGCGCGCAACAACATGAAGGCGATGCAACTGGGCGATCTCAGCTTTTTCTACCACTCCAACATCGGCAAGGAGATCGTCGGCATCATGAAGGTGGTGGCGCTGGCGCACCCCGATTCGACCGCCGAGCCCAACGACAAGGGCAATATCGTCTGGGAATGCGTCGACGTCGTCGGCGTCGAGCCGCTGCCCAAGCCGGTGACGCTCGAAACGATCAAGGCGACGCCGGCGCTGGCCAATATGGCGCTGGTGAAGCTGTCGCGCCTCTCGGTCGGACCGGTGACGCCGGACGAATGGGCGCTGATCTGCAAGATGGGCGGGTTGAAGCGCGTGCCTTAAGCGACGAGGTGGCCGTCGCTTCAGAAGTCGCTGGTCAGGCCCTTGATCTCCCAGTCGCCGTAGCGCGCGGGGTCGAGGCCGCCGCGGCCGCCTTTCTCCTCGGGCTGGCCGGCTAGCTTCGCATCGAGCGCGGCGCGGCGCGCTTGGGCCTCCGCCAAGGCGCGTTGCGCCGCGGCCGGGAGGGGCTTTTGGGTCTCAGGCTTGTCGGGGGTGGTCATGGTCCCCACTTTATCGGCACGTACCGCGTTCTGTCGAGGAGACCATGTTCAATCTGTTTCGCACCGGCGTCCTGATCGCAGCGCTCACGGCCCTCTTCATGGTGGTGGGCTATTTCATCGGCGGCCAGACCGGCATCTTCATCGCCCTCGCGGTGGCGCTGGGCACGAACCTGTTCGCCTATTGGAATGCCGACAAGATGGTGCTGTCGATGCAGAACGCCCGCGAAATCGACCGCGGGGCGGCGCCGGAGCTCTTCGACATGGTCGGCAGGCTGGCGCAGCGGGCCGGGCTGCCGATGCCGAAGGTCTACATCATCGAGACCGACCAGCCCAATGCCTTCGCCACCGGCCGCAATCCGCAGAATGCAGCCGTCGCGGTGTCGTCGGGCCTGTTGCGGCGGCTCAATGCCAATGAGGTTGCCGGCGTCGTCGCGCACGAACTGGCGCACGTCAAACACCGCGACACGCTGACCATGACGGTCACCGCGACGCTGGCTGGCGCCATCTCGATGCTGGCGCAGTTCGGGCTGTTCTTCGGCGGCGGCAACAACCGCAACAACCCGCTGGGCGGGGTCGGGGCCCTCCTGATGGTGTTTCTCGCCCCGCTCGCCGCAGCGATGGTGCAGATGGCGGTGAGCCGGACGCGCGAATACGAGGCCGATCGCGGCGGCGCCGAAATCTCGGGCGAACCGCTGGCGCTGGCCTCGGCGCTGACCAAGATCGCCAATGCGCACGACACGACCGTTAACATCGCCGCCGAGCGCAATCCGGCGATGGCGCACCTCTATATTTCCAACCCGCTGCGGGGCGTGGGCACCGACAATCTGTTCTCGACCCACCCTGCAACCGAAAACCGCATTGCCCAACTGCAAAAGATCGCCGCAGAACTGGGCGAAACCAGCTATAGCCAGCCCCCACACGCGGAGTTCGCGTCATCGCCGGACAATCCGGGATGGCGGGTGCCGCCTTTCAGCGCGCAGGACGATACGCCCCGCCGCGGACCCTGGGGCTGATTTTTGGCGAAAACGAAAGACATTGCTGGCCTTGGCCTCAGGCTCAAGGCGGCAGACCGGCTCGGCCTCGTGCTCAGAGGAGCGGCGTTCGTGCCGCTGTCGGCCGAGGAGATCGCCGATCCGCGCGACCGCGCGGTGGCCAACCGGCTGATCACCACGGCGCTGCGCTACCACGGCCCGCTGGGGCATCTGTGCGGCGACCTTTTGGAGCGCGGGCTGCCGAAGAAATCCGGGCGGTTCGAATCCGTGCTGATGCTGAGCCTCGCGCAACTGCTGTTCATGCCGGATCTGGGCGACCATTCGGCGCTGTTTCTGGCCGGCGAGGCGATGCGGTCGGACCAGAAATCGCAGCATCTGGTCAAGCTGATGAATGGCGTCCTGCGGGAGGCGCAGCGGCGCCGCGACGCGGTGGTGCTCGACGCCAGCACGCTGCTGCCGGCGGGACTGCTGAAGAAATGGCGGCAGGCCTATGGCAGCGCCGCCGTCGAGGCGTTCGGGCAGGCGCTGATCGACGGGGCCCCGCTCGACCTCACCCTCAAGGCGGAGAGTGCCAGCCTCATCGAACTGCTTGGCGCCAAGCCGGTGCTGGGCGATACGGTCCGGGTCGAGACGCGCGACAGCACCATCGACCAGCTTCCGGGCTTTGCCGAGGGGCGGTTCTGGGTGCAGGACGCAGCCGCGGCCATTCCGGCCCGGCTGTTCGGTCTCGCTGCCGGTGCGCGGGTCCTCGATGTCGGGGCGGCCCCCGGCGGCAAGACGGCGCAGCTGGTCAAGGCCGGCTATGCGGTGACCGCTCTCGAGCGGGATGCATCGCGGATCGAGCGGCTGCGGCAGAACCTCAAGCGGCTCAACTACCTCGCGGAAGTGGTCACGGCCGACGCGCTCGACTACGTGCCCGAGAAATTGTTCGACGGCGTGCTGCTCGATGCGCCCTGCTCGGCGACCGGGACGTTCCGCCGGCATCCCGAGGTGATCTGGCACCGCGACGCGGCCGGTATCGACAACCGGGTCCGGCTGCAACGACAGCTCATCGAGCGGGCGACCGCCTGCCTCAATCCGGGCGGAGTGTTGATCTATTGCGTCTGCTCGCTCGAGACCGAGGAGGGCGAGGACCAGGCAGCCTGGGCCTCCACTCAAGGCCTCGAGGTGCTACCCATCACTGCACAAGACCTTGACGGCTGGGCCGCCCCCGTGACCAAAGACGGTTTCGTCAGGACGCATCCGGACCTCAGGGTTCCTGGGGAAAACACCGGAACGCTCGACGGGTTCTTCGTGGCCCGGTTTCGCCGGCGCTAAATTGTTTTATGGTCCGGCCCATGGGTCGGAGTGCGGCTGCCGGAAGGCGGCTGTGTGGTGTGTGAGAGGGCCGGTTGACCAACCCGTTAGCGTTCCTTGCGCGCCGCAATGCCAAGCGGTTGGCGGATTTTGCCGTGAGCAATCCGCTGATCCGCTGGGTGTGGACCGGCCCCGGCAATGAAGACTACAGCAGCGCGCTGAGCGAATTCCGCCCGACCGA
>JANXSI010000229.1 GCA_025352765.1 Devosia sp.
CGCTGCTCGAGCTCACCGGCGCGCCGATCGCGATTGCCTGCCCGGCCTTCCCCGCGGCTGGCCGCTCGCTCTACCAGGGGCACCTGTTCGTCGGCGAAATGCTGCTGTCCGATTCCTCGATGAAGGACCACCCGCTGACCCCGATGCGTGACGCCAATCTGGTGCGGGTCTTGCAGCGACAGAGCCAGGGCACCGTCGGGCTGGTGCCGTGGCGCGTGGTGACGCAAGGGCCGGCGGCGGTGGGCGAGGCGCTCGCGGCGGCGACGGCCTCGGGCTACCGGCTGATGATCGCCGACGCGATTCGCGACGAGGACCTCCGGACACTGGGCGAGGCGCTGGCGGACGCCCGCCTCATCACCGGCGGCTCCGGCATCGGCATGGGGTTGCCCGACAATTTCCGCCGCGCCGGCCGCATCGGCACCCGGACGCTGCCGACCCGCATGCAGGCGCCGAGCGGCAAAGCAGTGATCCTCGCGGGCTCCTGCTCGGCGGCAACGCGCGAACAGGTGCGGACGGCCATCGAGAGCGGCGTGCCAACCCTCAAGATCATCCCTTTGCAGGTCGCATCGGGCACGCAGACGGCACAGCAGATTGCCGACTGGGTGATGGCGGCGACCGGCGACAAGCCGGCGCTGGTCTATTCGAGCGACGACCCCGAGGCGGTCCGGATGGTGCAGGACAAGCTCGGGCGCAAGCAGGCCGGCACGCTGGTCGAACACCTCCTCGCCGAGGTCAGCGTGCTGCTCCGCGACGCCGGCTATGCCCGCTTCATCGTCGCCGGCGGCGAAACCTCGGGCGCCGTGGTCGAGGCGCTCGGCGCGCGGGCCCTGGCGATCGGCCCCGAAATCGCCCCGGGCGTGCCGTGGACGCGCAGTGTCGGCACGCCGGATTTGGCGCTGGCGCTGAAATCAGGCAATTTCGGCGGACCCCGCTTCTTCATGGATGCATTGGACCTGCTCGATGCCTAGTTCGATCCAGCACGCCGAGACCCTCGCCCGCGACGAGATCGCCAAGGTCGGCAAATCGCTGTTCGACCGCGGCCTGACCTTCGGCTCGACCGGCAATATCAGCGTCAGGCTCGAGGACGGCGGCTGGCTGATGACACCGACCAACGCCTCGCTCGGCGAACTCGACCCGGCCATGCTGTCGCGCTTCGATGCGGCCGGCACCCACATCGGCGGCAACGCCCCCACCAAGGTAGCAACGCTCCACCTCGCCATGTACCGCGAGCGCCAGAGTGCCGGCGCAGTGGTGCACCTCCACTCGACGCATTCGGTGGCGGTCAGCCTGCTCGAGGGGATCGATCCGCTCGACGTGCTGCCGCCGCTGACGGCGTATTACGTCATGCGGGTTGGCCGGCTGCCGCTGATCCCGTATCTGCCGCCGGGCGACGCGGAGCTGGCCAAGGCCGTCGGCAAGCTCGCGGGCGCCCACCATGCGGTGCTGCTGGCCAATCACGGGCCGGTGGTCGCCGGCTCGACCCTCGCCAACGCCCAATATGCGACCGAGGAGCTGGAAGAGACAGCGAAACTCTTCCTGATGCTCCGCGGTGCCGCGATCCATCCGCTCACCCCCGAGCAGGTGGCGGAGCTCCGCCGCCGCTACGATCTGAGCTAACCGAGCAGCCGGTAGCCCACACCCGGCTCGGTGACGATGAATTTCGGATCGGCGGCGTCGTCGCCGATCTTGTCGCGGATGTGCCCGACGGCGATCCGCAGATAATGACTGTCCTCGAGATGCGCCGGTCCCCAGACGGTGGTCAGCAGCTGCTTGTGGGTCACCAGCCGTCCGGCGTGGCGGGCCAGCAGCGCCAGCACCTCGAACTCCTTGCGGGTGAGCTTTGCCTCGGTGCCATCGACCGTCACGGTGTGCGCTGCAAGGTCAATCGCGAGAGCGCCGAAGCTCAAAAGCGGCCGCTCGGCGGCAGGCGCCTTGCGGCTGCGCAGCAGGGCGCGAAGGCGAGCCAGCAGCTCGCCGGTGGCGAACGGCTTGGTCACGTAGTCGTCGGCACCCGCATCGAGCGCGGCGATCTTTTCGGTCTCGGCATCACGCACCGATAGCACCAGGATTGGAACCTGGCTCCACTCGCGGATGGCGCCGATGACGCTCTTGCCGTCCATGTCGGGCAGGCCGAGGTCGAGCAGCACGAGGTCGGGGGCCTCGGTCGCCGCGCGCTCGATGCCGATGCGGCCGCGATCGGCCTCGATCATGGTGAAGCCGGCGCTCTCGATGGCGATCTTGAGGAAACGCCGGATCGGGGTTTCGTCCTCGATGACGAGGATGCGGGCTTCGCTCATGAGGCGCTCTCGACGATGGGCAGATCCATCTCGATGATGGTCCCACGTCCGTCCGCGCCACCCAGAGCTCGCACCCGGCCGCCATGGGCTTCGACGAAGCCGCGGACGATCGCGAGGCCAAGCCCGGTGCCGGTCGGCCGCCGGTCGCCCTCGCTGACGCGGTAGAAGAGATCGAACACTTTTTCCCTTTCGCTGGCCGGAATGCCCGGCCCGTCATCGCTCACCGACAGCGTCACCATGGCGTTGGCGACGCGCGCACCGATCCGGATACTGGAGCCGGCCGGCGCATATTTGGTGGCGTTTTCGAGCACATTGACCACCGCCTGTCCAATCAGCACCGGATCGACGTCGACGCGCGGCAGATCGGCCGGCAGGTCGACGGCGAGCGCGTGCTCCTCGAGCTGCCGCTTGAGGTCGGAGCGGGCAGCGCCGACCAGTTCGCGGAGGTCTACCGGCGTCCGCCGGGGCTTCAGCGCCCCATATTCGAGCCGCGTCATGTTGAGGAGGTTCTGAACGTAGCGGTCGAGGCGCTTGGCCTCGTCGAGGCCGCCCTCGACCATCGCCTTGCGGCTTTCGGCCGGCATCTCCTCGGTCAGCCCGCTGAGCGCCCCGATCACCGACACCAGCGGCGTGCGAAGATCGTGGCTCAGCGAATTGAGCAGCGCCGTGCGCAGCCGCTCACCCTCGGCCTCGACCCGAAGGTTCTGCAGGTCCGTCGCCATGCGGGTCCGCTCGACCGCCACCGCCACCTGGTCCTCGACCGCCTTCAGCAGCCGCCGCACTTCGGGATCGGCGCCGCGCCGCGGGTCCTTGAACTGCAGCCCGACGACCCCGAGCGGCGTCGCCGCCGAGAGCGGCGTAAACATCCACTCCGAGGTCGGCAGCGTCGCCGTGCCCGCCCCCGCGGCTTCGTTCTTTTCGAACGCCCAGCGGGCGGCGGCGGCGGCGCGCGGATCGAGTTCTTCCTCGATCGAGGGATAGCCTTGAACCTGTTCGAGCGCCCCGGATTTGCCCGGCATCAGGATCAGCGAGCGGCAGTCGAGGGTCGCTGCGATGTGATAGGCGCCGGCATAGAGCACGTCGTCGAGATCGGACTTGGCGGCGATCCGCTTGGCGAAATCGTAGAGCATCTCGACGCGCTTCTGGTTGGCCCGCATGGCCGCGACCTGCGCCCTGAGCCGTCCTGCAAGCGTGCCGGTGAAGATCGCCCCGAGCAGGAACAGCGCGATGCCGACCACGTCCTCGGCGCTCTGGATGGTGAAGCTGTAGCGCGGCGCGGTGTAGAAGAAATTGTGCGCGAGGAAGCAGAGGACGCTCGTCGCCAGCGCCGGCCAGAGGCCGTAGCGCGTGCCGACCACCAGCACCGCGACCAGGTAGATCACCACCAGCGAATTGGGCGACACCAGCCCGAGCGCATCGATCGGTGCGGCGACCAGCGTCGCGATCGCCGCGCCGGCAATGCCGGCGGCGAGCGATTCCCAATTGACCGAGAGTTTCGGCCGCCAGCGCTCCGGGGCAGCGGCCTGCGGCTCGCCCGCGACGATCGTCACCTCGAAATCATGCGCCGCATCGAGCAGCTTGTCGGTCACCGGCTCGCGGCCGAACCCCAGCCAGCCGCGCGGCCGGGCCCGGCCGATCAGCAGCCGCGTGACATTGCGAGCCCGGGCGAAGGCGATCATCTCGTCGGCAACGCCGGCATCGGCATGCAGCGTCACCGTCTCGGCGCCGAGCGCCTCGGCCAGCTGCAGGGCATCGCTGGTAAGGCGCCTTGCCCCTTCGGGCAGCGCCTCGTGCTGCGGCGTGATGACGGTCGCCACGATCCACGGAATGTCGGCGCGCTCGGCCATGCGCTTGCCGGCGCGCACCAGCGATTTCGCCAGCGGGCTCTCGTTGACGCAGACGAGGATGCGCTCCTGCGTCGGCCACGGGCCCTTGACGGCGCCCTGCCGCATCAGCGTCAGCATCTGCGCATCGACCCGGCTCGCGGCGGTGCGCAGCGCCAGCTCGCGCAGCGCCGTGAGATTGGGTTTGGTGAAGAAATTGTCGAGCGCCCGGCCGACCGTGCCCGCCCGGTAGACCTTGCCCTCGCGCAGCCGGCCAATCAGCTCCTCGGGCGGCAGGTCGATAAGCTCGATCTCGTCGGCGCGGGCGACGATCTCGTCGGGGACGGTCTCCTGGACGCGCACGCCGCTGATCCGCGCCACCGCGTCGTTGAGCGATTCGATGTGCTGGATGTTGAGCGCGGTCACCACGTCGATGCCGGCGTTCAGCACTTCGACGACATCCTGCCAGCGCTTGAGATGCCGTGACCCCGGCACATTGGTGTGGGCGAGTTCGTCGATCAGCGCGAGCTGCGGCTTGCGGGCGAGCAGCGCATCGAGGTCGAACTCCTCGAGCTGCTGGCCGCGATAGTCGATGCTCTGGCGCGGCAGCAGTTCGAGCCCCGCCATCAGCGCCTCGGTCTCGGTCCGGCCATGCGTTTCGACCAGTCCGACGACCACGTCGATCCCCTGCCGGGCGCGCAGCGCCGCCTCCTGCAGCATGGCGTAGGTCTTGCCCACCCCCGGCGAGGCGCCGAGGAAGATCTTCAGCCGGCCCCGCTCCTCGTGCTGCACTTGCGCGAGGAGCGTGTCCGGCGACGGGCGATCGGGGTCGGAGGTGATTATGGCTTCAGCCCATCGAGCGCGAGGTTGAGGTCAAGCACGTTGACCCGGGGTTCACCCAATATACCCAGATCCGGACCACGCGTCTCAGCCGCGATCAGGGTCTTAAGCACGTCCTCGCTGATCCCGCGGGCGGTCGCCACCCGCGCGACCTGCACCAGCGCCCCCGCCGGCGAGATGTCGGGATCGAGCCCCGAGCCCGAGGCGGTGACGAGATCGGCCGGCACCTTCGCGCCACCATAGGCCGCGACGCGCTGATTGAGCTGTTCGAGCAGCGCCTTCGAACTGGGCCCGAGATTCGAGCCCGACGAGGTCGAGGCATCGTAGTTGACCGCCGACGGCCGGCCCTGGAAGTAGCGCGGGCTGGCAAACGCCTGGCCGATCAGGTGCGAGCCGACCAGCACACCGTTGCGGGTGATCTGCGAGCCATTGGCCTGATTGGGCAGCATCGCCTGCGCGGCGCCGGTGATCGCCAGCGGATAGGCGATGCCGGTCAACAGCGTAAAGAACAACGTGAGCGTGATGGCGGGACGGAGTTGGTTGAACATATGCGCCTCCTTCAGGCGAGATGCAGCAGGTCGACCAACAGGTCGATCAGCTTGATGCCGATGAACGGGGCGATGAGGCCGCCGACGCCATAGATCAAGAGGTTGCGGCTGAGCAGCGCCGAGGCCGAAGACGGGATGTATTTGACGCCACGCAGCGCCACCGGGATCAGCGCGACGATCACCAGCGCATTGAAGATCAGCGCCGAAAGGATCGCCGAGGTTGGCGTGCCGAGCCGCATGATGTCGAGCACGCCGAGGCCCGGATAGGCCGTGACGAACAGCGCCGGCAGGATGGCGAAGTACTTCGCCACGTCATTGGCGATCGAGAACGTCGTCAGCGCCCCGCGCGAGATCAGGAGCTGCTTGCCGACCAGCACGATCTCGATGAGCTTGGTCGGATCGCTGTCGAGGTCGACGAGGTTGCCAGCTTCCTTGGCGGCCGGGGTGCCCGAGTTCATTGCCACGCCGACATCGGCCTGGGCGAGCGCTGGAGCGTCGTTCGAGCCGTCGCCGCACATCGCGACCAGTCGGCCCTCCGCCTGCTCGGCGCGGATCAGCTCGAGCTTGCGCTCAGGCGTGGCTTCGGCGAGGAAATCGTCGACGCCGGCTTCCGCCGCGATCGAGGCAGCGGTGAGCGGGTTGTCGCCCGTCACCATCACCGTGCGGATGCCCATCTTGCGCAGTTCCGCGAAGCGCTCGCGGATGCCGGGCTTGACCACGTCCTTGAGGTGGATGACCCCGAGGATGCGGTTGTCTTCAGCGACCACCAGAGGCGTCCCGCCCGAGGACGCAATGGCGCGGACGATCTTGTCGAGCTCGGGGCTCGCGGCCTGCGCGGTCTGGCGCAGCATGGCGTCCGACGC
>JANXSI010000269.1 GCA_025352765.1 Devosia sp.
GCCCTGCCGGGCGGGCGCGCCTACTATTTCTCGGCGCTGCTCGAAGCGAGCCGGTCGCCCGACGAATTCGCCGGCGTCCTCGCCCACGAGTTGGGGCACGTCTACTATCGGCACGGCATGCAGACCCTCATCGCCAGTTCCGCGACCGGTCTGCTCGTCGGCTTCGTGCTGGGCGACATGACGGGCCTATCCGTTGCCGGCGCGATCGGCTCGTCGCTCATCGACAACCGTTTTTCCCGGCGGGCCGAGGCGCAGGCCGATCAGTTCGCGGGCGACACCGCGCATCGTCTCGGCTATCGGACGTCGGGGCTTGCGCAATTGCTCGATCGCGTGGCCAAGGACGATGCCTATTCCCGCGCCATGGCGCTGTTCTCGAACCATCCGCTGACCGACGAGCGTCGCGCCGCCCTCGAAGCCATGGACACTCCGGTGACCGAGGCCAAGCCGGCTTTTACCGATGCCGAATGGACCGCAATCCGCGACATGTGCCCCCCGCCGCCCCTGCCGCCTTTGCCTGAGCTCGTCGGCTCGGCACCCGGAGTGCCCAGTCCCTGATGCGTATTCTCATCCGCACGTCCAAATGGGCGGTGTGGTCGCGCCGCATCGGCGCGCTCGCCCTGCCGCTGGCCGCCATTCCCATATTGCTCCACCGCGAGCACATCATCACCAGCGAAAACTTCATCACCATCGAGGCGATCGCGCTGGGGTTGGCGGTGCTCGCGGTTTTGAGCGCCTGTATCGCCTTCGTTCGCCTCTGGTTCACCGGCGATCGCGGCTGGTGGCGGGCGAGCGTCGCCTTCATCTTTGGCGCTCTGTGTCTCGCGCCGGCCGGCTATTTCGCTTTCGAGTATCTTCATAGCCCCTCCTTCCCGGATGTATCGACCGACTTCAGCAACCCGCCGCCGCTAGTCAGCTTCGTAGAAGCGCGTTTCATGGGCCCGTCGCAGCGGGCCGAGGTCGAGGCGCGTTTTCCCAATGCCCGTTCGCGAAGCTACCCGATCACGGCGCCGCAGATGTTCGATACCGTTGCGGCCCTGCTTGATGATCGCGGCTGGGACGTCCGGATGCACCGCGAGCCCCAGAATGAGCTCGACAGCGGTCAGTTCAACGCGGTGGTCACGACGCTGCTCGGCTTCCGCCAGGAAGTGGCCATTCGCATCGTCGGTAGCAGCGACGGCGCGACCATCGCCATGCGCTCGGCCTCGCTCTCGAGCTTTCCCGATTTCGGCGAGAACGGCGCCCGCATCGAGGCATTCCTTCTCGACCTCGACAATCAGGTGACCTTGATGCTGCGCAATGCCGCCCCGGCAGCGCCCGCCGACAACTAGGCCGGCAGCAGCCGCAGCCGGAAGGGGCCGCGTCTGGTGCCGATTGCGCCGGATGCCTCCAGATATTCGATGTGCGCCCTGAGCGTCAGGCCGGCCGCGATGCGCAGCGCCGGCTTAAGGGTCGGGTAGATCCGCTCGAGCAGCGCACCAACGCTCTGGGCTCCGCTATTGACCGCTTCGATGATCTGCCGGTTGCGCAACTCCCGATGCGCGAGCAGGGCGCGCGCGTACATGGGCCCGTCGGCGATCTCGCCGCCATGCGACGGGATGTAGCGTGAATAGGGCAGCTCGATCACTTTCCGCAGCGACGCCAGGTAGTCGGCCATCGAGCCGTCCGGCACCGCCACCAGGGTCGAGTTCCAGCCCATGACGTGATCCCCGCTCAGCATCCAGCCGGTCCCCGTGATCCCGAAGCAAAGGTGATTGGCGCAATGGCCGGGCGTCCCCACGGCCGTCAGACCGACGCCGCCCACCTCGAAGCTCTCGCCATCAAAGAACATCCGGTCCGGACTGAGGCCCCAGTCGCATTCGCGCGCCAGCGCGTTGATCTCGAGCAGGCGCGGCGGCCGGCTGAGCCGATGCGGGCCGGCGAACCACAATGGCGCTCCGGTCGCCTTTCGCCATGCCGCGGCGCTGGCCGAATGGTCTTTGTGCGTATGGGTGAGGAAGATCGCTTCGAGCTTGCGGCCGCCGATCGCGGCCAGCAGGGCCTCGCGGTGACTGGCAGCGGTCGGTCCTGGATCGATCAGCCCCACGCTGTCGTGGCCGACAATGAAGCTGTTGGTGCCCGTGAAGGTGTACGGCCCGCCGTTCGGCGCGGTGATCCGTTGCAGTCCCCCACGGATGCTGACAGCGGTTCCCGTCTGCGGGTCGAAAGCCGTATCGTAGGCGAGGGCAGGGGAAGAGGACTCGGCCATTGCGCTCCGGGGGGCAGCGGGACTAGAAACGCATGAAGATTCCGCGTCAAAAGAAGGTAACGCAATGGCCGTCATGCTGACCACTCCCAACACGCTGCTGGGAGTTTTTGCGCCAAAATCGCAGACCACCCGCCTCCTCACGAACCTCGCGACCGTGATCGTCGGCACCCTGCTGCTGACGCTGGCCGCCAAGACCAACGTGCCGACATGGCCGGTTCCAGTGACGCTTCAGGGCTTTGCCGTTGCTGTTCTGGCGGCCGCCTTCGGCTGGCGCATCGGCGTGGCGACCGTCGTCGCTTATCTGCTCGAGGGGGCCGCGGGTTTGCCGGTGTTTGCGACGGGCGGGGGCCTCGCCTACCTGATCGGGCCAACCGGTGGTTTCCTGATCGGCTTCGTCGCCATGGCTTACGTTATCGGCCGTGCGGCGGATCTCGGTGCCTCGGGCCGCGTGCTGATGCTGACCCTCGCCATGCTGATCGGCGATGCGCTGCTGCTGGTGCTTGGCTTTGCCTGGCTGCTGGCCCTGGGCGGCAATGCCGCCTGGCTCGACCAGTCGAACCTCGTCGGCTCCGCCTTCGCCAAGGCGATCCAGCCGTTCATCGTCTGGGACGCTCTTAAGATGGTGTTTGCCGCTCTGACGGTGTCGGGCCTGTGGGCGCTGTTCAAGAAGCGCGCTTAGTCGACAAATCGCGTGAACGATGCGAGGCCGGTCGAGAGACCGGCCTTTTTCGTTGTAGCGGACGCAATCAGCAAACGAACGGTCGGGCAGGGTCGATCTTGTCGCGCAAAGCCTCCGCGACCTCTTCGGAACTGTAGGGCTTGGGGAGGTAAGCGGCGCCGACGGGCAACTGGTCGGCCGTTTGCTCTGCGCTCGAGGTGACGACGATTTCAACCAGTGGGTAACTGACGCTCGTTTCCTGCGCCAGCTCGAGTCCGTCCATCGGGCCAGGCATGTCGACATCGGTAAACAGGACGTCGACCTCGTCATGGGTGTCGAGTACCGCCATCGCTTCGCCAGCGTTGTCGGCCGAAAGCGCCAGATATCCATTGTCTTCGACAATCTTTACGGCGGCGCCTTTGAGAAGACTGTTGTCATCGACGACCAGAACCGTCGCCGGATCGCGCAGATGGGAGGTCATGGGGAAATCCTGTCGGCCGGTTCGGCTCGAGCTCAGCTACACCACAACGCATCGGCGACCGTTAAGATGCGTTGCGCGGCGCGTGCGGCTCGAAAAGGAAAAACCCGGCCTCGCGAGAGGCCGGGCTTTGTTGGTCGGAGTAGAGTGATTCGAACACTCGACCCCCTGCTCCCGAACTACGATCCACCTCAACGGTTCGAGCGTTTCCGGGGCTGTCAGCATCGGACCGACAGGGTAAATCACGGTTTGTTCCGCTAACCCTGTCGGCGAAAGTCGGGAGTACGACACTGGCCACTTGTAGTTGTCCGCGGTTACCAATAGAGCCGAGCGTCCTCACCAACTATTGTCTCTGCCATTAATTGAAAAGATTATCCGAGCGTCAGCGTGGTCGTCAGACGCGCCTCTGCATTACAAGACACCGAAAGGAGCTTGTTCGCAGGCGGCGGCGCAACGGCAAGCGTGCCAAG
>JANXSI010000271.1 GCA_025352765.1 Devosia sp.
TACGATCATTTCGGCGTCGACGTGATCGGCACGCTGCGCGCGCTGGTCAACAATGCGTCAGGCGACAACGGCACCCAGGGCGGGTCCTCGATCACCCAGCAGTTGGCCAAGAACCTTTTCCTCAGTCCCGAGCGAACGGTCGAGCGCAAGATCAAGGAAGCATTCCTAGCGGTCTGGCTCGAGTGGCACTACTCCAAGGACCAAATCCTCAAGCTCTATTTCGACCGCGCCTATATGGGCGGTGGCAATTTCGGGGCAGCAGCAGCCGCCGAGTACTACTTCGGCAAGAAGATCACCGACGTGAACTTGGCCGAGGCGGCGATGCTCGCGGGCCTGTTCAAGGCGCCGACCAAATATGCGCCCACTGTCGATCTCGCTGCGGCGCGAGCCCGCGCCAACCAGGTGCTCTCGAATCTGGTCGACGCTGGCTTTCTGACCGAGGGTCAAGTAGCGGCGGCGCGCCGCAATCCCGCAACGCCGATCGACCACACCGACGAGATCAATTCCCCCAATTACTTCCTCGACTGGGCCTTCGACCAGACCAAGCAGATCATCGCCGACAGCAAGACAAACTCGAACAGCTTCATCGTGCGCACCACCATCGATCCAGTGTTGCAGTCCTATGCCGAGGACGCTGTCGCCTCAGTCATTCGCGAAAATGGCGTTCAGTACGACGTCACGCAGTCGGCCATGGTAGTGGCCGAGCCGAACGGCCAAGTCCGTGCCATGGTCGGTGGCGTCGACTACGGCAAGAGTCAGTTCAACCGTGCAGTGTCCTCGCTCCGGCAGCCAGGCTCGTCGTTTAAGGCTTTCGTCTACGCCGAAGCGTTCGAGGCGACCGACCTCACCCCGACTTCACGCGTCCAGGACAAGAATGTGTGCATCGGCGACTGGTGCCCGACCAACTATGAGGGCGAACGGTTCGGGGCTCTAACGATGACCAGTGCCTTCCAGCACTCGGTCAATACGACCGCCGTCGCGCTCTCGATCAAGACGGGGCGGCAGCCGATCGCCGATCTCGCGCACAAGATGGGCATCACCAGCGACTTCCCGGTAACCCGTTCGCTAGCGCTCGGCGTCGCCGAAGTCAGCGTGATCGACATGGCCTCAGCCTATTCGGTCTTTGCCAGTGGCGGCTACAAGACCCCCGCCTATGGCATCCTCAAGATCAGTACGACCCGCGGCGACGAGGTGTTCCAGAAGGATCCAGACGCGCCGCGAGAGCGCATCCTCAGCGAAAAGACGGTTGGCTATATGGACATTCTGATGCGCTCGGTCGTGACGGGTGGCACCGGTCGCCGCGCCGCCGTCGACGGCGTACCGGCCGTGGGCAAGACTGGCACGACCAGCGATTATCGCGACGCCTGGTTCTGCGGTTTCACGGGCAACTACGTGGCGACGGTCTGGTATGGAAACGACGACTATCACCAGACCAATCGGCTGACTGGCGGCCTTTTGCCTGCAATGACTTGGCAGAAATTTATGGCCTACGCGCACACCAATATCGAGGTCAAAGCGATCCCGGGCATCGACTTCACCCCGGCTACCGTGGTGGTCGCCTCCACCGACGAGGCCGCGGTTGCGGCCGAAGCTTCGCGACCGCCAACACTCAAGCCGGAAGCAGCCAACAGGCTTCTGGACCTCGCCGACGAACTCCACGCGGCACTCAAGACAACCGGCGACGGGCCAGCTGTCGCCACGCTAGCGGTCACCGCTGCCCCCGCCGGAAAATCCTGACCGTTGCGGTTCCTGCTCAACCTTGTCCTGATGCTCACGGTCGCCCTGGCGCTCGGTTTCGGGCTCAGTTGGTACGCTCTCACGGACGGCCGGCTCTTTGGCGCCGCGCAGATCGGACCATGGACGGCTTGGACACGTGCGGGTTCTCCCAGTCCCGACCCGTACACTCGCGCCTATCTGGCCCGGAATGGCGCTTTGCAGCTTGGCCAGAGCGAAGGTGTACAGTTCTTTGCCACTGCCGACAGTGACGGGGCACCGCTCAATAGCGCCTGCCGCTACCGTATCGATGGCCTCACCCCGACCGCAACATTCTGGACTCTTGTTCCGACGTCTCCGGACGGCGCCGCCATCACCAGATCCGACGGACCCGCTGGATTTGAGAGCAACCGCATCTCGCGCGCCGACGACGGTTCGATCCAGCTCTACGTCAGCAAGTCACTGAGCCCACTCAACTGGCTGGAAATCAGCGGCGACGGTCCCTTCTGGCTCGTACTTACTCTATACGACACGACAGTGTTCAGCGGTGCAGGTACAGACCGGGACACCATGCCCTCAATCATCCGGGAAGGCTGCTGATGATCCGCACCTTCTTTTATCTCGTCGCCGGCCTTCTGCTCGGTCTGGTCATCCACATCGTGGTGATCCTGACGCTGCCGAGTCTGGCGAGCAATAATGTGGCAACGAAACTCTCGGCGCTCGGCCAGGTCAACCGCACCGTGGTCCTCGACGATGTCGCTAGAGGTGCAGACAACCCTCTCCGCCTTGACCCCGAACTTGCCTACGCCGTCTGCCGGCTTAATCTGACAAATGCGCCGGGTGAACTCGCCGGAACTTTGCCCCTCGCCTACTGGTCAGTGTCCGTCTACGATCGGTCAGGAACCGTCCTTTACAGCGCCACCAATCGAGACGGCATCGGCCAGACGCTCGATATCGGTGTATTCGATCCCGCGCAGACGCGCCTCTTGGCCGAGCAGAAGATCGACGTTGCCGAAGGCCTGCTCATCGTCGAATCCAAGGGCGATGAAGTGTACGTCGTTGTGCGTCTGGCCCCGGCTCATAACGTCATGCGCCAACGCTACAAGGAACAGTTGGCCAAGCTGGGCTGCCGCAACATCAAGCTCTAGGAGCCGGATAGAGGGCCGCTCGGCATCCTTGGCCGCTGGTAGCGCGAGACCAGGGTCGCGTCGCCCTTGTCGTGAGCGTTCGCC
>JANXSI010000196.1 GCA_025352765.1 Devosia sp.
GGTCTGGATTTCCTGCGCCAACTCTTCGGCGGTGGCCTCCGGCAAGGCCTTCTTGGCATCGATCTTGCCCTGGATTTCCTCGCCCTGGGCAATCTTGCCCATCGCCTCGTTGACCTTGATCTTGAGGTCATCCGAATAGGGGAGCTGGTAGGCGCGCGGCTGCCCCAGGGGGAAATTGTCGGCATCCATCGTTTGCAGCCACAGGAACACATGGCCCTTTTCGCTCTGCAGCGGATTGGGCTCGATCACCTGAGCCCACAGCATGCGGAAACTGAGCGGGATCGGCCCGTCCGAGGGCAGGCCGCGCAATTCGCCCACGCCGTTGAAGGTCAGCGGAATGAGCGCGACGGTCGCCACCGTCGCCAGCGCCTTCAAGACCCAGTGCAGCCGCGACAGCAACAAGAGGTAGCCAAGAAGCGCCGCCACCAGCGCATAGGCCGCCGTCAGGGACACGATCGTGAAGGTCATTTCTGAACCACCTGTCCGGTCGTTGCATCGATCGGCGCCCCCGCTCCGGCCTGTCCACCCGATCCGCTGCCGCCCTCTTTGTTGCCGGACGAGCGCGTCAGCTCGACCAGGCTCTTGGGTATGGTGTTGACGTTGACGACGTCCTGCCCTTTCAGCGTGAATCGCACCGCCGTCTGTTCATCGCCGGTGCCCTTCAACTGCAGCGTCTGGTAGTAGATGATCTTCACCGCGGGGTTGAGCTTTTCGACCTTCACCTGCACGGGCAGCGGCGCGGTGCCGTTGGCGATGTAGTGGACGACGTTGACGACATATTCGCCGTCCTCCAGGCCGCGGAAAGCAACGATTTCCTGGTTCAGCGGGTTCGAGATTTCCTTGCCGTCCAGCAGAATCACATCCTTGAACATGCCCCGGTCGTCGCGTTCCAGATGCATCAGCCCCGCTTCGCGCTGGTTGTACCAGACGATATTGCCGGCCGGGTCTTCGACATAGGTGTCGACGTCGTCGGGGTTGTTGTCGGGCCAGGTGACGGTGATCATCATCTCGGCCTTGGGGTCGACCTTGCCCTCGTCGGCCGGCTTGTTGATCATCGCGAACGAAATGAAGAACATGAAGGTGATGGCCTTCAGCGAGTTGAACAGAAGGGCCGAGAAGATCTCGAACTCCGGTTCCTGTTCCTCTTCAAACATTCCGCTCGCCCCGGGCCAGCAGGGGCAACAGGGACACTTCCGTGAAGCTGACCACCGTCTGGCTGATGTCGGTCACCAGCGCGTCGGCAATGTTGTACTCCAGCCGCAGCAGGATGCCGCCAATCAACCCGGCGATCGTGGTCAGCAAGGATACCGCCATCCCCGCGATCATCTTCTGCAGGGCGCCGCGCAGCGTATCGACGTCGAAGCTCGAGAGGTCGCCCATGGAATTGAGCATCAGGACGAAGCCGACCATCGTGCCCAGCATGCCGAGCTTGTAGAGGAGGTCGGTACCATAGGTGCCGATCTTGGTCCGCCGGCGAAAGCTGGCCCCGAGGCTCATCATCAGCAGATGGGCATTGCCCTCCACTTCCGAGGGATGTTCGCGGGACCCGATCACATCGGCCACAAAGCGGTCGACCAGCCCGCTGCCGCGCGGCAGATCGGAGATCTTGGCCGACGTGGCCAGTATGGCCTTGATCTGCAGCGCGCGGCGGTACTCGCGCGCCAGCTCCACCAGAATCCACAGGCAATGGCCCGAGAAGGCCACGTAAAGGACGGCGATCAGCACGGTGATCTTCGATTTGTCGGCACCGAACAGATAATTCAGCAGCCCGTAGTCATAGGACACGACCGCCGCCACGGCGATCAGCGCCATCAGCAGCACCCATTTCAGCACCGCATCGAAGGCCCCACTGCGGCCCGGTGCCATGATTGCATCGGTAAGTTGCGCCATCGTCCGTCCTATCTGTAACCGCCCGGAGTTTCGCGACGGCGAAACACCCAGGGTTCTTCAAATTTCACGCCCGGCTGCCACACGCCGACGCCCGCCGTGATCGCATCGGCCATGGCGGCGTCGTAGTCGTCGGATTGCTCGTCAAAGGCGAGCGCCATACCGGCCTTGACCATTGCGGCATTCAGATCCTCGCCCCCGCTTTCGCACACGCCGAAGCGACGGCCGAACGGGTCGGGATCGCTCTTGTAGGTGCAGGTCACTTCGCCGCGACCGGCCAACAGCTGCAAATGGCGGAATGCCACGTCGTAGCACCCCCAGAGCTTGCCATTCAGCTGGCAGGTCTGGTTCTTTTCCGGGGCATCGATGCCCCACAGGATGACGCGCTGCGTGCCGAACTTCAGGACGTCGGCGTCGAGCACCTCGGGCGTGCCATGGATTCCGGTCTCGGCCGCCTGCGCCTGGGCCGGGCCGGTGAGCACGCTGCACCAGGCGGCCAGCAAGACCATTGAAAGGGCCAATGTGCAGGATATGCGAAAGCGGTGGAGGCGGCCTTTATCAGAAAGCATGGACAGGCCCTTTCGAAAGCAGGAGAGACCAATAATGCGCATCGTGGTGGCGGCAGCGGCTTTGGTCTTGATGGCGAGTCCGGTCTTTGCCGATCAGGTAGCCGACCTGCTCGCCGGAACGGTCAAGCAATGCCGGGGCTGCGACCTGCATGGCGCGAACTTCAAGAAGGCGGATCTGGCCGGGGTCGACCTCACGGGGGCAAACCTGACGGATGCTACCTTTCACCGCGCTGACCTGCGCGGCGCGATCCTGACCGGCGTCACTGCCATCGGCACCAATTTCAACCTGACCGACCTGACCCAGGCACAAATGGCCAAGGGCGACTTCACTAGATCGATGTTCTATAATGCCCGGATGTCGGGCGCGGATCTTTCGGGCGCCAACCTGACGGAGGCGCGGATGCAGAAGGCGCGGCTCACCTCGGCCAAGCTGCCGGACGCAGTGCTTGACCGGGCTATCCTGCACGACGCGCTGCTGAACAACGCCGATCTGAGCGGGGTGTCGTTGCAGGCGACCAATCTTGACCGCACCCGGGTCGAACGTTCCACGTTCACCGGTGCCACGATGTACGGCGTCAGCTTCGGCAAGTCCGTTGCCGCTGCAGCCGATTTCTCGGGCACGACAATCACCCAAAGCGATTTCTACGGCGTCGATCTGCGCCGGGCGAAATTCGACGGTGCCACGATCTCGGCCAGCCGCTTCAGCCTGGCGGCGACGGACGCGAACACCTTCACGGGCGCGGCAATGACCAACAATTTCATGCCCGATGGTCGCTTGCAAACTCAGGGACCTTCGGACGGCAAATAGGGCTTGTTCATTACTTCCAGCCGGGTCTTTGACTCGTAGTAGCCCTTGTTGACCTGCCGGGTATCGAGGCTCAGGCCCTCCTGGCCTTTCTTGCGCAGATAGCTGCCTTCGATCATCACCGATTGGCCACTGCCGTCGGGATTGGTGCCGGTACAGCGCTGATGGATGAAGTCCTTGCCGACCGGCTGCTCGCCCTCCCGCATCGGAATATCCTGGCAGGCGAGGTTCCACGTCCCGAAGCGCGCCTCGAAATTCTTGCTCAGCACCACTGCGACGCGGCGATCATTGTCGCTGGCGTGGTCGTCGGTGACGATGCGGATGCCCTGGACGATGGCCTTGCCGTCGACGAGGACCGAGACGACGACGGGATGAGCATAGACCGAGGTGCCGCCCGCGAGGGCGCGGTATTCAAGCTCCATCGCACGAGCGATGTAGTCCTTCTCGTCGTCATAGGTGAAGGAGATCTCGCGCAGCCCCGAGGCCTCGGGCGTACATTTCTCCCAGTCGCCGAAGGTCTTGAGCTCGATCGAGATCGGGCCGCCATTGGTGCCGCAGGCAATGATCGCGGCGGCGCTGTCGGGGGCAGCGGTCACGGGCTGGCCGAGCTTTACATCCCAGATGGTAAAGGGCGGCTCTGTCCCCAGATCCGGCGCGGCGGCGCCGGAATTTGGCCCTGCCGCAGCGCCCGGATCTTGTGCCACGGCCGTACCGGGGAATCCGGTAAGGCTGACCAACAGCACCAGCCCAAGCATGACCCCCGACACTGTCTCGCCCCGGCGCAGCATCAGTTGGCCTTGAGGTACGAGCAGGATTTGTCGGCTGATTCGAAGTAGAGCGCGCACTCTTCGTAAGTGGGCTTGCCATGTCCGATGACGTATTTTTCGAGATAGGCGATCAGGTCGACCATCTGCTCTTCGCGGAAGGTCTTTCCCTTGACCGGCTGCTGATCGGGCGCGATGTCGGACATCAGCAGGCCGTTGCACCGGTCGTCCTTGTAACTGGTTTGATCGTGGTAGGGCATCTGGGTGCCCGGGATGCCGCAACGGATCACGTCATAGAGACCCTGCGCATCGAGCTTGGTTTGGCGTAGGTTGGACCCTTGCACGTGCACCATCGGATTGGTCCCCGATTCCCCATCGGCGGCCCAGCCGTGGCAATTCACGCACACACCGACACGCTGGTAGATTTGCTTGCCTCTTTCGGCATCGCCCTGGGTGAAGTCCGGCTTCGCGATGAAGGCCGCCAGCACGGCAGTGCTCAGACACAGGAGCGCCGGCACGACGAACGCCAGAAGTTTCACACCCTGAAGCATCAAGTCCTTCGTCTCGATTTCCTTGGAGAGCGGCGGGCCTTCTGAGGGGCCGCCACGGGGTCGGACGAGTCCGACGCATGTGAAAGGCCAGGCAGGTTTCCCTGCCTGGCCGAAGCTTGCGTTGCTTAGAGGCCGAAGACCCAGACGACGTTGGCGGTCGACTTGGATGCGAGCTCCGGATGACCGAAGGTCGCAAGACCAGGGCCACCACCCACGATGGCAATGTATTCCTTGCCACCGGCGTTGAAGGCGATGGGCGAGCCCTGGAAGCCGGTGCCCACGTTCATCGACCACTTCACCTGCAGCGTCTTCGCATCATAGGCCGCGAAGGTGCCGTCGAGCGAACCGGCCCACACGAGGTCAGGGGTCGTCATGACGCCGCTGTACATCGGGAACGGAGTCGGCTGCTGTGCAATCGACTTGCCCGTGGCGACGTCGATGGCGGTGACGGTGCCGGTCTGCACACCGTTATTGGTGCTGGTACCGGCCTGGAAGATCTGACCGGCATGCACGTCCGCCGGGGCAATGGTCTTGGTCGCAAGGTCCGAACAACCTTCGATCGTCACCGCATAGGCGATGCCGAGCGAGGGGTTATAGCCGGTCGGGAAGAAGTTGGTGCCGCCCTGGATGTTCGGGCAGGCCGTGGCCTTGGACCCGGCGCGGTCGATCTTGCCTTCCGCGTAGGTCTGCAGCGACTTGGTCGGATCATATTCCAGCGGCTTACCGGTCTTGGGATCGAGACCCTTCGTCCAGTTCAGCTTCGTGACGTACTGGCCCGACTGGATGTAGGACCCGTTGTCGCGGTCGAGGTCATAGAAGATGCCGTTGCGGCCGAAGTGAGCGAGAACCTTGCGATCCTGCCCGTTGATCTTGGTGTCGATGAGAAGCTGCGGGCCGACTTCGTCATAGTCGTGATAGTCGCCGGGGGTGTACTGGAAGTACCACTTCAGCTTGCCGCTCTCGACGTCGAGCGCCACGCTCGAGTCGGTGTAGAGGTTGTCGCCCGGGCGATATTCGGGGTCGAACATCGGCACCGGATTGCCCGTGCCCCAGTAGGTGGTCTTGGATTCGGGGTCATATGAACCCGTCACCCACATGCCGCCGCCGCCGGTCTTCCAGCAGTCGGGGTTGCCCGCTTCGTCGCACTTCCAGGTTTCAGAACCCGGCTGGCCCTTGTCGGGCACCGCGTAGAAGCGCCACAGCTCGTCGCCTGTATCGACCTTCAGCGCCGCGACATAGCCGCGGGTCGCCCAGTCACCATAGGACTGGCTGATCAGAACCTTGTCGCCCACGACCAGCGGTGCGGCAATGAAGCCTTCGCCAGTCCCGCCGACCTGCTTGTCCCAGACCACGTCGCCGGTTTCGCTGTCGCAGGCGATCACGTGGCCGTTGAAGAGCCCGCCGATGACCAGCTTGCCCGCCAGCGCGAGACCACGATGTGTGATCAAGAGGCCGGTCGTGGGGTCCTTTTCGACGCCGGTATCGCAGGTCCAGACGAGTTTGGCGGTCTTGCCGTCCGACACGTCGAACTTGTAGGGCGTGCCCCAGGGGTCAGACACATAAAGGAAGCCATTGTCGGCCAGCGGCGTAGTTTCGACCGCGCCGACACCGAAGCCACCCGGCTCGGTACCACCGATGGGTGCTGCCGTGACCACATGCAGGCCCGCGACGTTGCCGGCGTTGATTTCATTGAGCGTCGAAAACCGGTTCGAATTGTAGGTCTTGCCGACCATCAGCCAGTTACCGGCCTCGGCGTCGGTCCCTGCGTTCAACAAACGGTCGGGCGTGACATCTGCGGCCCATGCCGCCGTCCCGCCCATGGCCAGCACTGCTACGCAGGCTCCGGCCAATAATTTCGCCATTCTCATTGACGTACCTCCCTCAGAAAACAGATGCCTCACATCCGTGTCACGAAGGTTCGCACGCCAATGTGCCCGGCCGGTCCAATCCTCAATATAAGGACATCCTAATTTCGATCTCGTGCCGAAGT
>JANXSI010000292.1 GCA_025352765.1 Devosia sp.
GCGTAGCTGACAAAGAAGAAGCCCGCGATGCAGAGCGCAATCGCGCCCAGCCACACCGGCAGCCTGAGCCCGATGAAGCGCTCCCATTCGAAGCGCGGCTCCGGTTCGGACGCTGCGGCGGGCGGCTCAGGGGTTGGCTCAGGCGTCGTCGGGCTGGCCGGCGCATGGGCCGGTTGCAACTCGACGCTTTCAATTTTGGCAGGTCCAGTAGCTTCGGCCACCACCAGGGCGGCTTCGACTGAGGCAGGAGGAACCGACGCTTGGACCTCTGGCTCGGTGGGAGCCACGCCCCGTTCGTCAAGGTCGGACAGGGATCGCGCCAGCCGGTCCTGACGGCCGTCCAGGCGATCAAGGCGCGCACGGAGTTCGACGCGCAGCAGTTCGAGCTGCTCGTTCAGGCGCCTGTTGGCATCAAACAATCTGAAGGCCACAGCGATCGCTGCCAGCAGCACGGCCGCCTCGATGACGTCGCGCATGCACACCCCCCAAATTGCCCTCGCGCAAAGGGCCACGGCTCGCACAGGGCGTCAAGACGCTTGCATTTTGTACTCCCACCAGTCGAATGTCCGCACCTGGAGGGGACCTAATGACAAACAATCGCCTGGCGGGCGCTGACCTGATCCGGGCGCTTGCCTGCATCATGGTCGTGGGCAGTCACGTTGCTCAGCGGGTCGCCCCGACTGCCCTCCCCGACTGGGGCAAGACCGTGCAGGCTGCCTGGATGATGGGCGCCTATGGCGTCGGCGCGTTCTTCGTCCTATCGGGATATCTGCTCGCCCGGCCATTCTGGAGCGCCCTCGACGCGGGACAGCCCATGCCTTCGCTCAAGATCTATGCACTGCGGCGCGCGGCACGCATCCTGCCGGGCTACTATCTGGCGCTGACGGTGAGCTTTGTTCTGAGCTTCACCCTGCTGCGATTCCCGTTCGACCCGAGCCTCGTCGTCCGCTACGGCGCCGGCTTGCTGCTGGTCGCGGATCTTCACTGGCTCACCTGGTTCCCGGTCGAGTTCAACGGCCCGCTGTGGTCGATCGGCTGCGAGGTCACGTCCTACGCCCTGCTGCCCGTCGGACTGGGTCTGGTGTTCGCACTGCCGATGCTAAGCGAGTGGCGGGCCCGCATCGCCTGGGTGACACTGGTGGGTGCCGTGGTTGGCCTCCAGATCCTCGTCGTGCAGCACCTCCAGCCCGACAGTTTCCAGCGCAGCTGGGAGTTCGGCCTCGTGGGCGGCGCCAAGGTCTGGATGCCCAATTTCAGCCCGGTCGGCTTCTTCGCGGTCTTTGCGCTCGGCGCGCTTGGTGCGGGGATCCAGGTCCGGCTCGCACGGTTGCGGTCGCTTTGGTTCGATCTGCTTGCGCTCGCGGGACTGGGGGTCGCGGTCGGCGCGATGGCTGCTCGGTTCCCTGACGTCGACGGCTTCGGCATCGCCAACATCCCCTACGCCTTCCCTTGGTTCCCGCTTGGGGTGGCCGTGATGCTGTGCGCTATTCCCTCGGCCGTGTTCCTGCCTCGTCTCACGGAGGTGGCGCCCATCGCGTTCCTCGCCCGAATTTCGTTCGGCATCTATGTCTGGCACTTCCTGCTCATGGAAAGCGTCCGGGTGTTATGGGTGCCGAATTTCGGCTATTGGGGCATGACCTCGGTGCCCTTGTGGGCCGTTGTCAGCGCCGCCGTCGTGGCTGCCGCGATCGTCGTCGCCACCTTCTCCTACTATGGTCTCGAGGCCCCGGTTCTCGGCTGGGCCCGCCGTCTGGAACGGCGACCCGATGGCCCTGCGGCCACGCTCTCCCCCGCCACCACAGGATAAGCGCCATGCCCGCACTCGGACCGCAGCACTGGATCAACCCGCCCCCCGCGTCATCGGCGACCGACGGCGTGCTCCAGGTCACGACCGGCAAGGAGACCGACTTCTGGAACCGGACTTTCTACGGCTTCACCCATGACAATGGCCATTTCTTCGCGACCCCGGTCACTGGGGATTTCAGCCTGACAGTCACGTTCTCGCCGCCATACGCGACCCTGTACGATCAGGCGGGTGCGATGGTCCGAGTTGACGACGCCAACTGGCTCAAATGCGGCGTCGAGTTTACCGACGGCCGCAGACACTTTTCGGTGGTGGTCACACGCGATGACCAGTCGGACTGGTCGGTGATGCCCCTCGAGGGTTCCTTGGATGCGCAGGTTACATTGCGGCTAACGCGCCATGCCGAGGCGCTGAGGATCGAGATCAAGGACAATGGCCGGTTTCGTCTGGTCCGCCTGGCGTTTTTAGAAATGCCAGACGCAGTGGAGGCAGGCCCAATGTGCTGCTCGCCGGTCGGCGAGGGCCTGGCTGTCACCTACTCACGCGTAGAGTTCGCCGAGCCGCGACCTCGCGAGCTGCACGACTAGTTGAGGAGCGCGATCGACAGGTTGAGCGATCCAGCAAAAGCGACCCACAGCGCGTAGGGGACGAACAGCAGGGCCGAAGTCCTATCGGCCTTCCAGTTTGTCGCGATGAACGCGAGGATCAACACGAAGATTGCGGCAATGACGGCAAAGGCCGGCCACAGCAAGTGCAGAGTGAACCATGTGGGCGACCATGCCCAATTAAGCAGCATCTGCAGTCCCCAGAGCCCCATCGTCAAGCCCCGCGGTTCCCGCAGGAAAGTCCGGGCACCCGCCACGCCGATCATCACGTACAAAATGCCCCAGACCGGACCGAAGACCCAGTTGGGCGGGTTGAAGACTGGCTTGGCCAGCGACTGATACCAGGCATCGGGCAGTGACTGCGTCCCGATCAGGCCACCAACGGCAAAGACTACAAACACGAAGGCGGCATAGACGAGCCAGGCGCGGCGGCTGCGATAGTCAACAATATCGGTGCTCATGAACCCAATACGCGCAGAACCGGGGTTTGGTTCAATCGCGGTCAGCGCCGGCACATCGTGATGGCGAAGAATCCGTCGGTCTGGGTCCGGAGCGGGGTCAGAGCCACGCCACCACCCGGATCGAGACGCACGTGCGCTTCAGCGCCCGAAGAGATCGTCTCCAGCGCACGGACCGCCGGTACTGCCTCAAACTCGGGATGTGTGGCGAGAAAGGCGGCGGCCTGCGCGCCGTTTTCCTCGTTGAGGATCGAACAGGTGATGTAGACGAGGGTCCCGCCGGGCCGCACGAAGCGGATGCCCTCCTCGAGGATCGCCTGCTGCTCGATCACCCGCGCTGCGACTTGGTCGGCTGTCAGCTTCCATTTGGCATCGGGCCGGCGGCGCCAGGTCCCCGATCCCGTGCACGGAGCATCGATGATAACCCGATCGATCTTGCCGACGAGATCGTCGAGCGCCCCGCCATTGGGGGCGCGCACCTGCGCGTTGCGGACGCCGTTACGCTTCAGCCGGTCATAGATCGGCGCCAGGCGATGCCGGTCGCTGTCATAGGCGAAGATCTGGCCCTTGTTGCCCATCGCGGCCGCCATCGCGAGGGTCTTGCCGCCCGCGCCCGCGCAAAGGTCGAGCACCTGTTCGCCGGGCATCGCTCCGGTCAGTGCCGCGACGATCTGGCTGCCTTGGTCCTGCACTTCGAACCAGCCCTTGAGGTAGCCCTCATCCACCTGCACATTGGGGGTCCGACTGTCGCGGCTGCCCGAGGCGATGCGTACGCCGGTCGGCGCAATGGCTGTCGGCTCGGCGCCGAAGCGCTCGAGGGATTTGAGGACCTTGGCCCGGTCGGCGCGCAGCGTGTTGACCCGCAGGTCGAGCGGCGGCCGACCCGCCATCGCCCTGCCCTCGTTGACCCAGTTGCTCCCTAAGGCCGTCTGCAGCGACGGGGCGGCCCAATCAGGCACATCCGCCAGCACGTGATCGGGGGCCCCAAGCCACGGCTCGTGCTTGCTGAGGTGATGCACCTCGTCGGCGCTCAGCGTCTCGGGCGCGTGTGTGTCGGTAGCGAACAGGTCGTTGAGTTCTTCGGGCGAAATGCCCCAGTCGCGGACGGCGACACTGAGCACCAGCGCCCGGGGCGTATCGGCCTCCATCGCCCAGCCGTGGCTCAGGCGCTTGCGCAGCGCGTCGTAAACGAGGTTGCCGATGGCAGAGCGGTCGCCGGCGCCAGCGAAGCGGTTGTTCAGCCCCCAGGACTTCAGCGCCTCGGAGATCGGACGATGGCGCGTCTCGACGTCGGCGAGCACTTCGATGGCGGCGGAAAGACGGCCGGGTAGACGCATCAATGAGCTCCGAAAGCGAATAGGACCGTGCGGATCGCAAGGTCGAGCCACAGCAGCCCGACCACAGTCAGTCCGATGGTGTAGGCGGAAAATCGATGGATTACGTTGTTGGTCGTAACGAAGATCGCGGCGTGGGCGATCCGGCTGGCCACAAACAGCCAGGCCAGCCCCGCCTCGATCCAGCCAGGGCCGAAATACAGCGCAAGACCGCACGCGACGTAAAACAGCACCGGCAGCTGGAACTGGTTGTCGAAGGCGTTGGAGACGCGCTTTTCCTGCTCGGGCCACGGATCGCGCGACAGCGCGATGTCACCGAGTCGAACTTCCCCTTTGCCAACAAGCGGCAAGCGTATGCCGCCCAGGATCAGCACCAGGATAAGCGCAACAGCTCCCTGCGCGAGAACCGCTGCGATGACCCAAAGAGTAGCGGCGGGCATCAGGCCCCGCCGCGATAGTTCGGCGACTCGCGGGTGATGCTGACGTCGTGAACGTGGCTTTCGCTCAGCGCGGCGCCCGAGATCTTGACGAAGGTCGCGTTGGCCCGGAACTCCTCAAGCGTATGCGCCCCGGTGTATCCCATCGCCGCGCGAAGGCCCCCACCAAGTTGGTGCAGCACATTTCCGGCCGGTCCTTTATAGGGCACCTGCCCCTCGATGCCCTCGGGCACTAGCTTCAGGCTGTCACGCACCTCCTGC
>JANXSI010000293.1 GCA_025352765.1 Devosia sp.
TGATCTTCATGCTGCGCCGCACGCGGCCGCTGCGGCCGCTGCGTGTCGGCATTCTCGGCGGCCTCGCGGCGGCGGCGGCGGCGGCGACGCTGCTGGTGCTGATCCATCCGCACGATTCCGCCGTGCTCGATCTCGCCGCCCACGCCGTTGCGGTGGCCGTGGTGATCGGCCTCAACGTGCTGCTCGGCGGCCGCCTGCTGGTTCCCGCGAATAAATTTCGCGGCCGCCTGTAACCTTCTCGGAACTCCCGGCGAAATCACCAATATGGGCGGCCGATTGGCCCGCCCGTCCCGGTTTCCGAACCCCATTGCAAGGACTATTTCCATGACGCTTCACGCGCGCCACACGATCACGCTTGTCTCCACCGCTGCGCTGCTGGTGGCCCGGGTTACCTTCACTCCCATCGGCTGACCGGCCAGCGGCCGCTCCCCGCGGCCCACCCCCTCTCTCAACCAAAAAGGACGACATCCCATGCGTCGGATCTCTGTTCTACTTGCGGCTCTGCCGCTCATCCTGGCGTCGGCCGCCAGCTCATTCGCTGCTGCCCCTTCCAACCCTCCCGTGGTGGTTGAGCTTTTTACCAGTCAGGGCTGTTCGTCGTGTCCGCCGGCCAACGCGAACCTGATCGAGCTTGCCAAGCGCGAAGGCGTTCTCGCGCTGAGCTTTGCGGTGACCTACTGGGACTATCTGGGATGGAAGGACAGCTTTGGAAAACCCGAGTTCACTGACCGCCAGGTGACCTACGAGCCAGGCCTCCACCAGCAGAGTCCCTACACGCCGCAGATGGTGATCAACGGTACGACGACGGCGGTGGGCAACAATCTCGCCGAGGTGGTTCGGCTGGTTGAGGATGCTGCGCCGGCCGCCGGGCCGCAGATCACGATCGCGGGCCCTTCGGTGACCGTAGCGACCGGCGACGCGCCTCCGTCCGGCGCCGACGTCTGGCTGGTGCAGTATGAGCCTGGTGTTATCGACGTACCGGTCGCCCGCGGTGAGAACACCGGCCGGACACTGCCCCACGCACATGTCGTTCGCGCCCTGCAGCATCTGGGCACCTGGACGGGAAGCGCTATCTCGTTCGAGCGGCCGGAGACGGCAACGGGTCTGCGGGCCGCCATATTGGTCCAGGTGACAAGAGGTGGGCGCATCCTTGCTGCCTCGACTGAGGCGCAAGGCTAGTGGTGGAGTAGGAACATGATCCGCTTTGAAGGCAGTATCCGCGAGCTGCGCCGGGGTGGCTGGAGGGCCAGAGGTGTCGTCCGAACTCAACGAAGCGGCCAGATATTCGAAACCCAGATCGGTCCGCGCGCTTTCGAAAACCAGGAGGCGTCACGCGACTGGCTGCGGGACGTCGCGGCCAGGCTCGCCATTGAGGACGTCAAACTGGTCGTCAACGTCGACGGGGTCATGGGTCGCCGATGACGAACGGACACCGCGGGCCCGGGCCCGGGTCAGTGTGGTCATGGAGCGGGAAGCCCGACGTCCCCACTAACGGCGCCGCATGACCCACTCGGCGACCGCCAGGTTGACGACCCACGAGCCGCCCATCAGGACCGCTCGCACTAGGTCGTCGGGGCGGCCGACGATGATCTCTGCAAGCATGAGCACCGGCACCTGCGTTCCGGCGCCCAACCCGATGGCGTAGGCGCGAGTCATCCACTTTCGATGGCTGGGGACGTCTCCTCGACGGATGGCGACAAATCCAAGAGCGAGGGCAGAGATCATCACCGAACCGAACACAAGTCGAGCAACGAAGAGAATGTCGCCAGCGCCGGGCCGATGCGGCAGGGTCAGGGTCATCCACAGCGCCGACAGCGCGACCAGCAGGCCGCTGAACACCAGCAGCCGGCCTGCCATCCGATGCCATTGCGGTGCACGGCGCCGGAACCCGGCGGCGAACTGCAATGGTCCCAGCAGCACGTAGAGCGCGGCCCCGGCGACATGCACGCCGATCGGAACCGGCGAGGCGAGGAAGTAGAGCGCCTTGTCGGACACGTCCATTCCGGCGACCACCGTCGCCAAATGCGCGATCCCCAGGGCGGTCGGGATGATGCCGAGAACCAGCAGGGCGGTGACGACCCAGCGCGTGTCAAGACGACGCTGCACGGGCTGTGCGATCCGGGTGGGAGAGCCCGCCGGCGCAGCGGTCGCAGTCGGAGAGGCAACGCTATCCATGGTGAATGTCCTGTTGGCGGAGATGGGGGCGGGCGACAGCGGGGGTCGCCACTAGGCTTTGGTATCGGCCAGCTAGTTCGCCGGGGCTGCAACCTGCTGGCCGATCGCTCCGGCAATCCCGGAGCGGATCGAGCGCCGCTGGGTCCACAGAGCAACGCCCAGCCAGATCAGGGTCAGGCCCATCGGCACGGCGACGTAGCGCTGGATGGCATGTGGGACCAGAGCGGCGGCCGGCGTAAGGACCGCCGTAGCGATCCAGAGCGCACCAGCCCAGCGTGGCAGAACCCCAGCCCGGTATGTGGCAATTCCGAAGAGTAGTCCGCCGAGCAGGTAGCACACCGCGACGACCGCATAGGCCGGAGCGGCCGCGCCGATGTCGACGATCGCCGTGCCGCCCCGGGCCAGGGTCAGGAGGCTGTCGACGACATCGGGGGCGATCGGAGCCAGCCTGGGGAAGATGAAGAGTTCCGTGAAGACGAAGCCGGTCTGCAGAAACCACGACACGATCAACAGCGCGAAGCCTGCAAAGCCGAGCCATCCGGCCCGGCCGAGCTGGCTGAGATAGATCCCCGCGAT
>JANXSI010000302.1 GCA_025352765.1 Devosia sp.
CCCGCCGATGCTCGAAATCGCCCGCCGCAAGTTCACCGCGGACGAGCTGGTCGAGGTCCAGACCGCCGACGCCCAGGCCCTGCCCTTTGCCGACGCGGCGTTCGACGCGATGGTCTGCCAGTTCGGCATCATGTTCTATCCGGACAAGCCGAAATCCTACCGCGAGGCGCTGCGCGTGCTGCAGCCGGGCGGAAAATATCTGTTCAGCGTCTGGGACGCGCATCGCCACAACGGCTTTGCCCGCATCACCGACGGGCTGATCCGGCAGTTCTTCCCGGTTGACCCGCCGGGGTTCTACCGCGTGCCGTTCTCATGCAGCGAGATCGATCCGATCAAGGAGGCGCTGCTCGATGCGGGGTTTGCCGGCCTTTCGGTCGACGTGCTGCGGATCGACAAACAGGTGAGCGAGCTGAGGCCGTTCGCCGAGGGACTGATCCTCGGCAACCCGCTGGTCGACCAGATCCGCGCCCGCGGCGGCGTGGCGCCGGAGGAACTGGTGGCCGCGGTGGTCGAGGCACTCGGGCGCGAATTCGGCACGAACCCTGCAACGGTTCCGCTGCACACGATCACGTATGCGGCCCGCAAGGCCGCTTGATTTCGCCTCAATCGCCCCATCTATCTGGGTAATGCTTTTCGTCGGTGTCGCACTGCTGGTGGCGGTCGGACTCGGGCTCCTTGTGAGCGCCGATGCCGGCTCGCTTGTGGGGCTCACCCAGAACCAGTTCGGCCAGCTCATTCCGCTGGTGGTGCTGGCCGTGGTGTTTGCCGCGGGCGCCTTTTCGCGGCGGCAGAAATTCTCGACGATCATTGCCAATGTGGCGGTGTGGGCGGCGATCTTCGTCATGTCGCTGGTCGGCTACACCTATCGCGAGGACATCAAGGGCGTCGCGGCACGGGTGTTCGGCGAGCTGTCGCCGACCTCGGCGATCATCGACTCCAAGAACGGTACCGCGAGTTTCCGGCGCGGCCCGGATGGACATTTCCTGCTGGCTGCGACGGTCAATGGCGCGAACATGCCGCTCTTGTTCGATACCGGCGCGAGCGCGGTGGTGCTGTCCTATGCAGATGCCAAGAAGGCCGGCATCGACGTCGAGGCGCTCAACTTCACGACGCCGGTCACCACCGCCAACGGCACCGGCCGCGCCGCGATGGTGACGCTCGAGCGGATGCAGGTGGGCGACATCGTGCGCTCGCGCGTGCCGGCGTTCATCGCCGAACGCGGGGCGCTCGAGGGGAGTCTCCTCGGCATGACGTTCCTCGAAACGCTGAGCCGGTATTCGGTGTCGGGCAACCAGCTCGAACTGGCCGACTGAACCGCCCCCCCTCTTTCGTTCTTCGGCTTGCCGTGCACTATGCGGTCAGCGTCGGAGATTTGAATGCCACAACGAGACTATGACGAGCGCCTGCTGCGCGCGTCCTTTGCGGTTGCTCAGCGGTCACGCGATGGCGGCGACCACCCCTTCGGATCGGTGCTGGCCGACAAAGACGGCAACATCCTCCGCGAACAGGGCAACGGCTTTACCAGCGAGGGCCACGACCGCACTGCGCACGCCGAAAAGCTGCTGTCGTCGTGGGCGGCGACGCACCTCAGCCTCGCGGAACTCCAAGACTGCACGCTCTACACCTCGGCCGAGCCGTGCGCGATGTGCTCTGGGGCGATCTACTGGGCCGGCATCGGCCGGGTGGTGTTCGGGCAGACGGAGCGCGATCTCAAGGCGCAGACCGGCGCACATGACGAAAACCCGACGCTCGACCTGCCCTGCCACATCGTGTTCGAGGCCGGCCAGCGCCCGACCGAGATCGTCGGGCCGCTGCTCGCCGAAGAGGCCGCCGCGCTGCAGGCCGATTTCTGGAACGCCAAGGCCTGACGGGCCGTCTCAGGCGACGGCGCGCTCCGGCTCGACGGCGTCGAGGGCCCGCAGCATAACGTCGGGACCGGCGCCACGTCGCGCCGCATCGACGCTGAGGATCTGCCGGAAGGTCCGGGCGCCGGGGCGGCCATTGGCGAGGCCCAGCATGTGGCGCGTGATGTTGTTGAGCCGCGCGCCCTTGCCGAGTTCGGCCTCAGCGTAATCGGCCATGGCGCGCATGACACTGCCGAGATCGACCGGCACCGCGGGTTCGCCGAACAGGCGGTGATCGATTTCGGCCAGCAGCATCGGCTCGTGATAGGCGGCGCGCCCGAGCATGACGCCCGACATGTGGGCCAGGTGGCCCTCCGCGGCGTCGATCGTCTCGATGCCGCCATTGATCGACAGATGGTCCGGCGCGAGACGGGCGGCGAGCCGATAAACCCGCGGGTAGTCGAGCGGCGGGATGGTGCGGTTTTCCTTGGGCGACAGGCCCTTCAGCCAGGCCTTTCGCGCATGCACGTACAGGTGGTCGGCGCCAGCCGCGACCATCTGGTCGGCGAAGCGGTCGAGGCTCTGCTCGGTGTCCTGGTCGTCGATGCCGATGCGGCACTTGACGGTCACCGGCAGATCGGTGGCGCCCTTCATGGCGCGGATGCATACGGCCACCAGCTCCGGCTCGGCCATCAGGCAGGCACCGAAGCGGCCCGACTGCACGCGGTCGGACGGACAGCCGACATTGAGATTGATCTCGTCGTAACCGTATGCGCCGCCGATCCGCGTCGCCTCGGCTAGTTCGGCCGGATCGGAGCCGCCCAGCTGCAGCGCCAGCGGGTGTTCGACCGCCGAAAAGCCCAGCAGCCGGTCGCGATCGCCATGGATTACGGCGGGCGAGGTGACCATTTCGGTGAACAGCAGCGCGCGACGCGTCAGCTGCCGATGCAGGACGCGGCAATGCCGGTCGGTCCAGTCCATCATCGGAGCCACGGAGAAGCGGCGGGCTTCCGAAATGTCAGTGACTGCCTCTAGTTTTATGATATCGCTCATCTATTTCGCCCAGATAAAAGTGCGGATTGGCGAACGTTCTCGCATGTTGACGCGGTTTTTGTGATAGCAGTCCTACAATGTAGGACGACAGAAACGAATTGTAGGACCGAGTGGCCACCATAAACGAACGTCTGCGCAAGGACGGATCTTCGAGCTTCACAGCCCAGATTGTCATCAAGCAGGGTGGCAAAACGGTTCATAGTGAAGCGCAGACCTTCGATCGCCGCCAGGCCGCGGCCAACTGGGTTAAGGCCCGTGAGCGCATCTTGCGCGCGCCAGGCGGGCTCGAACGGGCAAAGCCGGTGGCGACGCTCGCAGAAGCGATCGATCGGTACATCAGCACGACGTCCAAGGCCATAGGGCGTACTAAGGCCCAGGTCCTTGCAGCCATCAAAACCTACGACATTGCCTCCATGGATTGCGCAGCGATCACAAGCGCGGACATCGTGAGCTTTGCCACCGCGCTTTCTGCAGGAAGGACCCCGCAGACGGTTGGGAACTATCTCAGCCACCTCGGCGCGGTATTTGCCATCGCCCGCCCTGCCTGGGGCTTCCAGCTCGACGAGCAAGCAATGAAAGATGCCGGCAAGGTAGCAAAGCGTCTAGGCATCACCGGCAAGAGCCGGGAGCGGCAGCGGCGCCCTACCCTCGATGAGCTTGACCGGATCATGGAGCACTTTAGGGAGATGCACCATCGGCGACCTCAGTCGGCTCCGATGCACATTATCGTCGCCTTTGCGCTATTCTCAACCCGGCGCCAGGAAGAGATCACCCGGATCAGCGGCGCCGACCTGGACGAGGCCGGCAGCAGGGTTTTGGTCCGTGACATGAAGAACCCAGGCCAGAAGATCGGCAACGACGTCTGGTGCGACATGCCGGCACCGGCCCTGGCAATCATCTTGGCCCGGCCCACGACTAAAGCCGGACCCTTCCCTTACACGACCGACGCCATCAGCGCGGCCTTCACCAGGGCATGCCAGTTCTTAGACATCCAGGACCTGCACTTCCACGATCTGCGCCACGACGGGATTTCTCGCCTGTTCGAGATGGGGACCAGCATCCCTCACGCCGCCGCCGTCTCGGGGCATCGCTCTTGGACCAGTCTGAAGCGCTACACCCATGTCCGTCAGACGGGGGACAAATATGCTGAGTGGAAGTGGCTATCGGTAGTGACGAAGGGGCAATAGTTGGTCACCAAGACTCGTTGATACCAGATACGACGCGATCGAAAGAACATGCATCGCCTACCCTCATTGCTCATCGGTCAGTCAACCGTCGAAACGGGAGGCAGTTTAGGGCAGCGACTTCTCCGCACTGACCAAGAAGACGATAGTAGAGGCCGTCATGTGGAGCGCGTAGGCGGCCAGATATTCTGGTACCGGCTGCGGCGTCGGACCTCCGCCATGCCCCCCGGCTCTGTTCCTACCTGTCGGAATTGCAGACTCAAGCATCGAGCGAAGCCCGCCCATATGGTTCTGCCAGTAGGCCGGAATGAGCCCATTTTGGAAGCAGACCTCAACCAGATCCTTAGCAGTCGCCTTCGAGTCGACTTTCCATCCTTTCTTGTCGTTTATGATTTTCATCGTGCTCTCAAACGCCTTGAGCGCGTTTGTCAGCGCGTCTTGGTAATCTTGAGACCGCAAGTGCTCATAGGCTTTTAGAAACTTGTCTTGAGCGGTCTTGTACAAGTCCCCGCGCAGCAGCGCCAAAGCGGGCTTTACAGTCTCCACGTGTACAAACTCTGAGTCGATACGGATAATTTCACCGTCGTACTCATAACCAATACCATGCTGCTTCAGTCGCCTATTAATGTCATCGACAGCACTATTCTCCCGCTCGCTAGAATTCTGCTGGTGTCTATACTCGTACTGCGATGCCAATCCCTTAATGATGAGGCAAATCAACTCAAGGGCGGACATTACTCTCTCGGCGTCCTGCTCACCCAAGAGGTAGTCCTTCAACTCTTCGCGGTAACCGTACCTGATGCTTTCCGACGTCGGCGGCAGGTAGAATACCCCAAGCGCACTGCGTAGCGTTCTGACGATTTGTCCATACGCGCTCTGGACGTTCTCCCCATCAACGTAGCTATCGTCATATGCCCTTTGATCACCGAGGATGTTCTCCGCAATCTGAATTATTTGGACCTTTAGTTCCCTCGGAACAGGGCCATAGACGTAGACGTCGTCGCCAGTCTTGCGCAGCCGCGCCTGCCGCTCATGGAAGGTTTCGTAAATCGGCATCTTGGCCTCACCAGAATGTCGTGTGCATGGGTAGTTGCTCACCCTCAACGTAACGAGCGTACACTGACGGCTTACACATCTGAGGGGAGTTGTCGTCAAGCGACGGCAGAGCAGACAATATCGTGAGGGTCGAGCATCCTACAATGCGACAATGACGACCCCAGCGCCCTTTTCTGACTTCAACGTTCAGCCTCTTCGGCCTCAATGCGTACGAAGTCGCTCGTTCAGCACTTCCTCCGATGATGCGGTGAACCGCGAGCCGCGATGCTTATCCGCCCGGCGATATTCTGCGGCTTGTCTCCCGGCCTGTGGGCAGAGGATGTCCGCAGCGTCTGTCGGAACCCGTCGGCTGTCTTAGTCTTCGCAACGGCCATTGGGCCGGCTTTCCCGCCGGAGGTCGAGATCAACACCAGGGCGGTACCTGGCGTGGTCGCGTCAGCAGCCCCCAACCCGTCCAATGTGGTGACGGTCAGGGCGTCTCCCTCGGGGGCGTGATGTATGGCCCCAACAAACTAGACTGGGCGCACCTGCACGCTGATCTCGGCCTCCAGGTTCTCCGCAATTCGCTAGCATCTGAGGATGGTTGGCGCCCAGCCATTTTGCCAGGGCCTCTCGACAAGCCTTGGCGGAGGATTGGTCACCGGTGTTCGCGCAGCCGCTCAGGCAAGCAAATCTGTGCGAGCTAACTTTCATTCGCCCTCCGTTCAGCTGATTTACCCTCGGTTTTTAAAGCTAACCATTGGCGTGATTTTATGTCTCATCGAATCAACGAATGAGGCTCATGTGACAATCGACACTTACCTATCCCGGGCGAGCGCACCGAATTACCTGCTGGCGCGAGGGCTGCGGTTCAGCAAGAATACATTGGCAAAGTTGGCTACCGTCGGGGGAGGCCCGGAGTACCGCACTTTCGGGGGACGCGCCTACTATACTGAAGCGGCGCTGGATGCGTGGGTTGATGAAAAACTGTCGGCGCCGCGTCGTTCTACCTCGGACGTGTTGTGATGGAGAACCACCCGACTGTCCGCCCCTATCTTCTATCACATTGGAAAGCCCGCGTCCCTCCACCGAAAGGATGGGACGCTGCTGATATGATCGAGGACGGCTGGTCGCGCACTGACATTGAGGGATGGATGCTAGAGGTTGTAGATACTGATCTCGAGCCATGGGCTGCTGCCCCAAAGAAGCGCCATATTACCTCGCCTAAACTCAGTTCTAGCCATCTGATCAGCCGCTCCTCAAATCTTATGGCGACGTCGGAGCGAACGAAGACGCCAAACTCGCCACTCGATGAAACCTCAGCTGTTCAGAACGACGTTTCGCCTTTGACTGATGATCGAGTCTTCATCGCTGGCTCTCACTCCCAGGTGGGGACGTCCAGCTTTGGCGACCTGCGGGATCCTCGTTCTACAGACTCCCCCGTGTCGCGCAAGGACGCTCTCAAGACTCTCGTCAATCGATGGGTATTCATCTCGGCTCGTTCCACTTTTAGGAACGTTGATACCGGTGAAGAGATGAAGGTCGATGCCTTTAACCTAGCGCACCAGTCGCTCGTCCCGGAGGTGGACGTCACCGTGGCAGGCCGCCCGCTCAAGACGCCTCGCGAAGTAAAGGCATCGGACTACGCCGTCGGTTACGCCGCGCTCCGCGTGGTAAACGGCACCATGTATTTGCCGCAGATGAGCAGCACCGATCCCATCGTAGAAATGGATGGCATCAAGTATCTCAATACCTATCTTCAGCGAAGCGTCCCTTCACCGGCCTCTGGGCACGAGCGTCACTGGGCACGCGCTGTTTGCGAAGAGCACCTCCGCCTGCTGCTTCCCGACGACTGGCGCCTCTTGCTTTGGTGGCTGGCCTATTGCGTTCAACATCCAGGGCTAAAGATCATGTGGGCACCAATCATCAAGGGCGTGCAGGGAGATGGCAAAACCACGATCTCGAAGATGCTTGGTGCGGCGATGGGAGCGCGCAACGTCAAGGTTGTGTCCCCGGAGAGCTTGTCGTCCGACTTCACAGGCTATGCAGAAGGGGCATGCGTCGCTTTCCTAGAGGAAATTCGGGTGAAGGGTCACAACCGCCATGACGCTATGAACAAACTCAAGCCCCTCATAACGAATGACGTTATCGAAGTAGTCCGAAAGGGCGAAAACGGGCGAAACGTACCCAACGTCACCAACTACATAGCGTTCACTAACTACGACGACGCTCTAGTCATAGATGACGATGACCGCCGATGGGGTGTGCTTTTTACACAGTTCACCGATCGGGCTCATTTGCTGAAAACTGGATTGTCGGCCGAGTATTTTGCACGACTCCATGCGGCTATCGACCAGCATCCAGATGTGGTCCGAGCATGGTTCCTGTCAGTGGATACATCAATGTTTGATCCAAAGGCCGCCCCGCCTCTAACGGCCGGCAAGCGTGCGATGATCAAGCGGAGCATTAGCCCAGATGCTGCGATGGTGGCAGAGGTCATAGACCTAGGCTGCTTCGGTGTGAGCGAAAACGTTGCTGCAACCAGCTGCGTTAACGACGGCATTCGTGACAATGGTGGGACCACCTTGCCAACCAGCCGCATGGCAAATGCGCTTAATGAAATCGGATGGCGGGCAGCAGACTTTCAAATGAAATGGCGAGGACAAGCACGCCGTATCTATCTCAATAAGTCGTACGATTGGCCCCACGACGTCAACGAGGTTCGTGTGCTGGCGCGAGCTATGTTGGATGCAACTAGCATCCAAACGACCGAATGGTGACGAGTGGCTTTTACCCGCACCTGCATCCGCAGGACTATCTCGCGACCCACTTTCGAACGAGGGGTCGCGAGGTCACCGGCAGGTTGTCAGTTCCGGTGACCCTCGAAAACACACAGATTGCCGGCCATTCCTTTGACAAGTCACAAGGTCACAAGTGAATACACTGCAAAATACGTAGAACCATATTTTACCAATAGTCGTCGATACTCTACGATGCTCAAGAATGCGGTGCCGCTCAGCGAGGTGGCAAATAGATGCGAATAGCTCTCGACCTTGCGACTTCCGACGGGTGTTTGAAAGGAACACGGTTCTCGGCTCGAGCGGATGTCTGGGTCGACATGCGGGAATGGGATGCATCAACCATTCGGCTTCGCCGTAGCCGGTCACTTTGGGTAACTTGACACATCCTGACATCAGTTTCTTGCACGCGCTCTCCGGCGCTGCACAGCTGTCCAGAGTGCAAATCGGCATCGAACACTGACCCCCGAGTGAGCGGAACGATGTATATGATTTTGCTCGGAAACTCGTCGCACAGGTGGGGTCATCATCGGCGCCGATCGTGACCCCCTCAAAATGACCGTTTGTGTCAGACAATCAATGCGTTACCCACCTCGCCGCCTGGGGTCAGTGTCCGGTGCCGATTCACAACGTATGGGTCATTTGTTGCACTCGACCACCTTTTCCTGGGGCCGGGTTTTCGCCTTGGTCGGTTTTTTTGCGCGACGTATGGAAGAAACGGTGTTCGCAAGGTGTTGTGTCCTAAGCTGGGGTACTGAACCTACCCGGCCGGGGGCTATGCGATGCGGCACGATGGGGTAAAGAGCGACCTAGTCGCGCTCTTGCCGCGGATTCGGCGATTTGCGATGTTGCTTACGAGTTCCAGCGACGAAGCCGACGACCTCGTGCAGTCAGCTGTCGAGCGCACGCTGAACCGCCTTGATCAATGGCAACCTGGGACGCGGCTGGACAGGTGGGTGTTCCAGATCGTCAAGACCGTCTGGTTGAATGGCCGACGGTCTTCGACGCTGCGTCGTGCCGAGAACATCGATGACCACACTGAGGCCTACAGCGTTGACGGCCGAAGTCTAGTCGAGGCGAAACTCACCCTGAGCGAAGTTCGCGCCGCCTTTGACGCCCTTCCGGACGAGCAGCGTCAGGCGCTCTTTCTCGTTTGTGTCGAGGGCTACACCTATGTCGAAGCAGCTGATTTGCTAGCGATACCCTTGGGCACCGTGATTAGCCGACTGACGCGAGGTCGTGCTGCTCTGGTCGCTCGGCAAAACCCAGTAGAAAGCAACATCGAGCTTATTGGGCAAAGGGCAAGACGCCAATGACCCAATCTTCAGTCGACGACATTATGCTGATGGCATTCATCGATGGCGCTCTGGAACCTGCGGCGGCCGCAAAAGTGGAGGCCAAAATTGCTGCCGATCCGAAGGTAGCAGGAAGGGTCAAGTTGATGATCGATTCCACCGAGCTACTGCGTCAATCTTTTTGCGCGGAACTCGCGGTACCCGCCGAAGTCCAGCGCCGCGCGGTCACGACGATTGGAGGTGATTGGCGCAGACGGACATTTTCAGTTGCGATGCCTGTGGCTGCTGCGATCATCGTTGCTTTCGCGGTGGGCGTTCTTTTCGAAGCGGGACGAGGGTCGCTGGCGCCTGACGGGCTTGACCATGTCCTACAGGAGGTCGGGGAGTATCACGCGGTCTTCGCGCAGGAGACTAGCCATCTGGTTGAAGTGCCGGCGACCCAACTGGCCGAGATCCGCATGTGGCTGGGTGAAAGAGTTGGCTTCCCGCTCGCAGTACCGGACCTGAGGGGCGACGGACTTGAGTTCAAGGGCGCTAGACTCCTCGTCGTCGATGGTCGGCCAGTCGCGCAGTTGATGTACACCGATGCCGCGGGTGCTCCTATTGCGCTATGCGCGGGCTCAAGCCAGATTCCCGATAGCCCCAACATCCACTTGGCATCGAATGGCGATACCCGGTTGTTTGGCTCCGCAAAGGCCGGTCGCTTCTTTGTCGTTGCCGGACCGTCTGGTCGGCAGGCTCTCTTGCAGGAACTTTCGAACAACATTTCAGACCTCCTCGTGGTTAGATCTTGAAAGCCTGGCAATTGTTTGATTCTCGCCGCAATTTGGGAAGCCTGCCCTGAGTAGCGCCGCCCTATCATTGCCAATCAAGGGCAAGAGAAGTGCGGCGCCGATGACCCCCGCGGCCGCCGGGGCAGTCGTGGCTTTGTTCATTGTCAGCCTGATGTCGAACCTGCTCATGCTGGCTGGCCCGTTGTTCATGCTTCAGATCTACGACCGGGTTCTGTCGAGCAAGTCCATCCCGACGCTACTGGCGTTCGTGGTCCTGATCGTCGGCGTCTATATCTTCTATGCGTTCATCGAGACGGTGCGTTCTCGCATGTCGCTGCGGCTGGCCAATCTATTCGATCACATGGTCGGCGAGCGACTGTTCCACGCCTCGGTGCGGTTACGCCTGATGTCCGGACAATCCAGTGCGCTCGACCCAGTGCGCGACGGCGACACGCTGCGCACATTCCTATCGAGCCCAGGGCCGCTGGCACTACTCGACCTGCCCTGGGTGCCGATCTACCTCGTGCTGGTGTTCGTCATTCACCCCTATATCGGCTGGCTGACGGCAGGTGGTGCGATCGTCGTAACGCTTCTAATGCTGGTCAACGAATTCGCGCTCCGCAAGCCGAGCAAGGAGTCCAGTTCGGCGATTTCCAGCCGGCAGCGCCAGACCGACGACGCCCGTGCTAATGCTGAGACCATCGTGGCGATGGGCATGCTCGGCGATGTCGGGCGGCGCTGGACCGAGCGGACGCGCGTCATGCTGACGACGCAGCGCATCGCTACCGACCGGGCGATGCTGTTCTCCTCAATCACCAAGGCCGTGCGCATGCTGTTGCAGTCGCTGGTGCTGGGCCTGGGCGCCTATGTGGTGATCCAGGGCGAGATGACCGGCGGGCTGATGATCGCCGCCTCGGTGATGACCTCGCGGGCGCTGTCGCCGGTCGAGCAGACAATTGCCCAGTGGAAACAGTTCGTCGCCGCGCGACAGGCTTTCGGGCGCATCCGCAAACTCCTCGCCATGGCGGCCAATCGAAACCGTGACACGATGCTGCCCTTGCCCAAGGCCTCGCTCACGGTGCGTGGCCTGATCGCGGCGCCGCCCGGCTCAAATCAGCCGATCATCAGCGGGATGCAGTTCGAGCTCGCTGCCGGCGATGGCCTGGGGGTGCTCGGGCTCTCGGGTTCGGGCAAGAGCTCGCTGGCACGCACGCTGTGCGGCGTATGGACGCCGCTGGGCGGCGAAGTGCGCTTCGATGGCGCCCTGCTTCATCATTACGACCCATCGCAGATCGGCGAGATCGTCGGCTACCTACCGCAACGCGCCGATCTCTTCGAGGGCACGGTTGCCGAAAACATCGCCCGGTTTTCGCCTCATGCGACCAGCGAAAAGGTGATCGCCGCAGCGCGGCTCGCCAATGTGCACGAGCTAATCTCCTGCCTCCCCAATGGCTACGACACGCCAGTGGGAGTTTCGGGCGACAACCTCAGCGCCGGCCAGCGGCAGCGTATCGGGTTGGCGCGAGCGCTATACGGAGATCCCTTCCTCGTCGTGCTCGACGAACCCAACTCCAACCTCGATGCGGAGGGCGACGCCGCACTGACCGATGCGATCGGCGCCATACGGCGGCGCGGCGGGATCGTCGTGGTCGTCGCGCACCGGCCCAGCGCCGTGCTGGCGGTTGACAAGCTGCTGTTCATGAAAGGGGGCCGTCAGCTCGTCTTTGGGCCCAAGAACGACGTCCTGAAGCAGATCACCGGCGATAATGTGCAACCGATACGGGTGCCGGGTACATGACGGTGATGACCGAAACCCTGGCCGGCGATCTCGACAGCCTGAAGCGACATTCCATCGTCGGCATGCTGGCAATCTTCGGGCTGTTCGGAGGGCTGCTGCTCTGGGCCGCATCGGTGGACGTCGCCGGCGCGGTGATCTCGGGCGGCACGCTGGTGGTCGAAAGTTACGCTAAACAGATCCAGCATCAGGATGGCGGCACGGTGCGCGAGATTCTCGTGCACAATGAAGACCGCGTCATCGAAGGCCAAGTGCTGATCCGCCTCGACGATACCGCCATTCGCGCCAGCCTTGGCGTCGTCACAGCGCAGCTCAGCGAGGCGTTGGTGCAAGAAGCGCGACTTGTCGCGCAGATCGCCAGCCAGCCGACATTCAATTTGTCTGGCGGGCTTGATAGCAAGGATGTGACGGTCGCCGCGTTGGCCTCTACGCAACAGCAAATCCTGACTGCGGCGCTGGCGGATCGGGAGGGTCGTGTGGGCCAGCTCAACGAGCAGATCTCGCAACTCGACCACCAGATCGATGGGCTCGGTATGCAACTATCGGCGGCCGTCAAGCAGCTGGCGATCGTCAGCGCCCGCATGAAGGATGTGGACGGGCTCTACGCGCAACAGCTCGTCCAGGGAGCCGAGGTTAGCAATTTGCATATGCAGGAAGCGTCCGCCGAGGGTGAGAAGGGCAGGCTGATTGCGGCGATCGCCCAGGCCCATGCAACGATCGCGGAAAAGACGTTGGCCATCGAGCAGACGAAGACAGACTTCATGTCGCAAACGCTCGATACACTGCAAAAGACTCGGCAGACCATCGCCGAAGCGCAGCAACAGAAACTGGTAGGCGAGGATAGACTCAGCCGGACCGTGATCCGCTCGCCGCAGATGGGCATCGTGCATGAATCGATCGTGCATACTATCGGCGGGGTCGTTACGCCGGGACAGACGCTTATGCAGATCGTTCCCGAAGCGGACAACTTGCTGGTAGGCATCCGCATCGACCCCAACGACATCGATGCTGTGCAGGTCGGCCAGAAGGTCAACCTGAGGTTTACCAGCCTCGATCATCGCAAGACGCCTGAGGCCTGGGGCAAGATCGAGACCGTTTCGCCTGACCTGGTGATCGAGCAGCAGAGCGGCCGGCGCTACTTCACCGCCAATGTCCGCATCGACCCCGATGAGCAAATTCGGCTAAACAAGACGATCAAGCTGATGCCAGGCATGCCGGTCGAAGCATTCGTCACGACTGGCGATCGCAGCGTGCTGAGCTACATACTCCACCCGCTGGTCGAAGAACTGCAACTAGCGTTCCGGGAGCAGTAGGTCGCGACCACTGCGTCGGCCAATCGTCGGCACGCTTTCGCTGTTGTCGCGGGCACTCAGCAGGCGGACCTAGGGATTGAGCCACGCCGCCGGCCCTTCAACTGAATTAGTCGCCGTGAAAACGGCCACTACCTCTCGCGTCAACCTATCGAGATCGTGCACTCGTGGAATTCGTAACCTCCTACAAGGTTGTTCCAGGCCATGTCTGGCGTGCCAACAACGCGAAGCCCGGGAATCGCCAAAAGGCGTGAAAGGAACACCGCGCTTTCTTGCATCGCAATGAAGGCGCCTGGACAGCGGTGCCGGCCGTCGCCGAACCCCATGGCCGCGCCACCTGTCTTAGGGTCGGGCATCTTGCGATCCGGGTCGAGATGAAACGGACATTCGCCGACCGCCTCGATGTCAGCATTGGCCGAGCGCACGTCGACCACAAATTCCTGGCCCGCTTCGACTAGTTCCCCATCGGGCAGTTCAAATGCCGAGGTGGCGCGGCGGTAGAGCTTGCCGATCACCGGTTCGAGCCGCAAAATCTCTTCAAGGATGGCTCGCTGCTCGTCATCGCCGGCTGCGACGAAACGCTCCCGCAGCGACGGCCGCTCGATGAGATGCAGCGCCGCGATGGTGATGAATTCGCGCGTCGTCACCATTCCCGCTGCTCCGAACAGGACGCATTCGGTAAGGATCTCGCTGTCCTTGTACCCTTGGCTGATCAAATGCGAGATGACGTCTTCGCGCGGCTTCTTTCGGCGGCTTCGGATATTGGGCAGAACGTCAAACAGATAGAACAGGCCGAGCTTTGCTTGGCTGGTGATGATCCGCCAAACCAGCTTTGGCGACATCGGCAGTCCCACTGGCGGGTTGGTCAAAAATCTTGAGATGCGGCCGGGCATCCCCGGAAGATAGTGTTGGGTAAGTCCAACGATCTCTGCCGCGACAGTCACTGACATATCCATCGCCATGACGTCGAGGCGACCGTTGCCGCGCTTCTGCAGGTCCTCGACAAGGCGTGATGTCTCGCGGTCGATAAGGCTGCGGTAATTTTCTTCCGCCCATCGAGGCGCAAAGAACCGAGCTGTCGCTCGCCTCTGCTCTTGGTGCAGGTCGCCTTCAAGAAAGAGCATCGGTAGCCGCATAAGGGAACGCTTCATGCCCCGCATGATGTCGGCGCCAAACCCCGACTGTTCGACAGCGGCCGATCGCAGAACGCCCCGCGCTAGCTCATGACTGTTGACATGGATCACGCCACTTCGGTCCCTGATCAGCGGGTCGTGCGGCGCCCAGTCCGCCATCTGGGCGGTCCGTCGATCATCCCGAAGTTCACTCGGAGCGGTCTCAAGTCTGGGCTTTTGGATCACCGCGCACTCCTCGGGTCGCAAAGACCATACGATCTAATGACCAGACCAGGCCACAGACGAGGGCGCTCAAGTATTGCACAAAGTTACGTGTTTCCAAGCACGGCGCCGACCGACGAACCTCGTAAGGTATCTACGCCACTAGGTGATCGAGCCTAGAGGCGTCGACGTCTCGGCCGCGTAGCCGCTCAGTGTGGCCGCCGCTCATCGTCCGCAACATTGCCTGCCATGAGTTATCCAGTGATAAGTTGACCGGCCGCTCTAGCGCGGCCCGGTCGTGCTCATGGGCACCGGCGGCGCGACACACTACACAATGTGCAAATCCGCAGCCCCAAACGTCGCTCCAGCGGTTATCGTTGCAAACACCACTGCGTCGGCTCCGCTACCTCCGGTTGCGTCCCAGTAGACTGTTCCCGATCCGACGCCAACATTGTCGTAGATGAAGTAGCCGCCGCTTCCGGCATGTTGCGCGAGCGCGACATCGGCAACGACTGCGAGGGGCGCAGCCGCTCCACTAACTAGACCGTGCCCAAAGCCACTTGCCGACAGCTGCAGATAGTCGGCTCCGGAGACGAAATCGGTGATCTTGTCTCCTCCGTCGGCAATCGTATTGAACACAAAGGCGTCTGCGCCGGCGCCGCCGGTCAAGATGTCTGCCCCGAGGCCGCCGGCGATGGTATCGTTTGCCGCGCCACCGCGCAAATCATCAGCAAAGCGCGATCCAACAAGGAGGTCCCTGCCATCGCCAGAGTCGACAAAGCCTAGACCAGAACCGGTGTAAGACGTGATCCCGCTGAAGTCGAAGACATCGGCCGCCGCTGTACCCGTTACGCCTTTGCCATTGCCTTCCCAAATCTCGATGGAAGCGCTGGTTGCGTTGAGGCCCGCAAGGCTTAGTGCGGCTGAACCGGTCACCACAATCGTGTCAGTGCCGGCGCCGCCGTCCATCACATCAAACGTTGCCTCGGACCCGGTGACCACTATGCGGTCATTGCCGAGGCCGCCCGACACCGTATCGTTGCCGGTCGAGCCAGCCAGCACATCATCGCCAGCATTGCCCACCAGTACGTCGTTGCCGGCGTTGCCGCGCAGATCGTCAGCAAAGGCGGAGCCAGTAACAAGATCGTCGCCCGAACCAGCGTCGACAAAGGCAAGGCCAGACAGCGCCTTAAGGTAAGACAAGTCGAAGTGGTCGGCGTTACCGGTGCCAACAACGCTGGACCCGTTCCCAACCCAGTTCTCGATTCCGCTCTGGCCCGCATCGAAGTTGGTGAAAGTTACCGCCGTGCTTCCCGTCACAAGGATGGTGTCACCATTGGTTTCGCCTCCCGATCCGGCATCGATAATGTCACCCAGGGCGTCGGATCCCGAGATGACTATGGTGTCATCCCCTGCCCCGCCCTGAACGAGGTCGTTGCCAACACCGCCAGTGAGCGTATCGTTGCCCAGTCCACCGATGAGCGTGTCATTCCCCGCCCCGCCATCAAGCCGGTCATTGCCCGCCAACCCGTCGATGCTGTCGTTTCCGTTGTTGCCCGAGACCGTGTCTTCTTCGACCGTGGTCGCCACCAGCGACGTTGCGGAGTAGACGTCGTCCTTGGACGTTCCGACAATGTTGACACCGACCAGGTTGTCGATCGCGATGGAGAAGTCCTGGACAACCACATGGCCTGCGGCGTCTGTCACCTGAAGCTTGATTGTTTCGGAGGTCAGCGTCTCATAGTCGATCACTACACCGGCAGCGACCACAAGCTTGCCACTGGATACCGCGAACAAGCCGGCAGGATCGTTGAGCACCTTGTAGGTCAGAGTATCGACGCGATCGGGGTCATCGGCGCTCAAGGTCGCAACGACCGCTCCCGGTGCCGTGTTCTCCGCAACATGAAGTGACGACAGCGAGATCTGCGTCGGGGCGTCGTTCTCGCCGTTGATCGAGATCCGGGCGATGGCAGTAGCATCCCCACCCTGGTTCGATCCGTCTGTCACCGTGTAGCGGAAGGCGAGATCAAGCGTTTCGCCGCCCCCCAGTGAATTGAACTGTGCGGGATCGATGACGAGGTGATTGTTGACGATGCTGAACGCAATGGGCGCAGCCCAAGTGCCGCCAGCCACGCTTGCCGTCACACCCGCGCCCTGCCCGAGCTTGACGGCAAGAATGTCCAGGTGATCCACGTCGGTGGTCGTCGAAAGTAGGTCGATAGAGACAGCCGAGGCGTTCTCACTGACCGGCGCCGCAATCACATCCGCCGAAACTACGGGTGTGTCATCGCGCCCGGTCACGTTGACGATCAATTGTGTGGGAACCTGCACATAACCGTCGGTGATGCTGTAGTCGATAGTCAGTGTCAGCACCTCGCCCTTGGACAAGTACTGATATGCAGCGTCGGCAGGGTCGAATATAAATTGCTGCGAGGCGACGTCGAAAGTCATTCCCGCCGGCAAGTGGGGGGGAAGGTCCACTGCCGAAAGACCGTGCCCCTGGTAGCGGACATCGTCGATGTCGGTTGCATTGCTCAGCGCATTGATACTGACGAGGTTGCCATCTTCATTGGGCGTGGCGATGACCGGACCCGTGACAATCGGCGCATCATTGGTACCTACGATGGTGAAGGTCGCGCTGGTCATCGTTGTCGCCATGCCGTCGGAGACGCCATAGCTGACGCTCACAACCTGAACTTCGCCCTGCGCCAGGGACTGGTAGGCAGCCGCAGACGGATCGAGCGTGAACATGTGGCTGGCCGTATCGTAGCTGACGCCGGCCGGCAGCAGGTCTGGCACTCCAGCGACGGAAAGCACCGCGCCGTGGTCGACGTCGTACGCATTCGCCAGAGCGTCGATGCTTATAGGGCTCGCGTCCTCAACGGTCGCTGCCGACGCTGCGGTTGCGATGACCGGAGCGTCGTTGACCCCCGTCACCGTGAAAGTCGCTGTGGCATCGACTGCGACGTGTCCATCGCTAACCTGGTAGTGCAGGCTTTGCGTCTGGATCTCCCCAGCAGCAAGACTCTGAAACGCCGCCGCATGCGGATCAAACCTGGTGACCATGACATCGGGCATGTAGTAACCGCCCGGCACCGCCACCATCGCAACGCCATCGGGAAGCGGGCCAGGAATGATGGTCAGCACGTCCGTGCTGTCGAGGTCCGTCACATTTGCCAACAGGTCGATGGTTTGGGCTGCGCCATCCTCGGCGGCAGCGAAGGCAAGGCTGCCCGCCACCACCGGGATGTCGTTGGTGCCGACCACGGTGAAGGTCGCTGTGGCGGCCGTCACAGCGATGCCGTCGGTCACTCCATAATTCACGCTGACGGTCTGGACCTGGCCGGCCCCCAGATGCTGGTAGGCGGCGTTGGCCGGATCAAGACTGAAACTGTTGGTTGTGGGGTTGAAGCTGACGCCCGCAGGAAGCGCCGTGAGGTCGAACGCCGGCGCGTTCGTGCTGGTGTGCGTGGGGTCGTCGAGGGTGCTGTTGCTGCGGACTACCCGCAGTGCCCCGTAGTAGGGACCACTGACTTGGCTCACTCCGATTGGCAAAGGCGGCGCCGCTGTGACGAAAAGGATGCTGCCCTGATCAACATCATGGGCATTGGCGAGCGCATCGACCGTCACAACCGGATCGTCCTCAGTGACGCTGACTGCGATCTGGCCGGTGACGACCGGCGCATCATTGCTGCCCGTGACGGTGAACACGGCGACAGCCGGCGTAGTAACAGTGCCGTCGCTGACACCATAAGCAATGCTGACCGTACGCGTCTCGCCCTGGGCGAGCTCCTGGAAACTTGCATCCGACGGATCGATCACCAGAGCGTCGACTGCTGGATGATCGACCATGGCTCCGTAGTAGCCCGTGGGGGTCGATGTCGCCGGAATGTGGACGTAGCTCACGCCCGGCGGAAGTACAGTTGGCATATCGACTACGGAGAGTGTGTCGAGATGATCGACATCGTTCGCGTTGGCCAGCAGGTTGACCGCATTGGCAAGCTGCGCGCCCGTTACTCCGTCACTGGTCAACTCAGCCGTTGCAGTGTCATCAAACGCGCTATTGCCCGCTGCGCTCGAGGGCTGATCTTCAAGGACTGAAAGGGTGACGGGCCCGGAGACGACGGGAGCATCATTGGTGCCCACGATGGTGAATGTCGTCGAGGCGAAGCTGGCTACCGGCGCTAGCCCGTCGGTTACGCCGTACGTGATGGTGACGCTGAGACTCTCGCCCGCCGACAAATACTGGAATGCCGCATCAGACGGATCAATCGTGAAGCTGTTGGTGGCAGCATCAAATGACACTGCTGTCGGAAGCGCCGATATGTCGTAAACTAGACCCGATGGCGCTCCGGCCGCATCATTGCCCTGCCGCTCCAGCTCGCCCGCGCCGCGACCCCAATAGTCGTCAGGAATGCCGGATAGGGGCGTGGCCGTCACCGAAAGGACCGCACCGTGATCAACATCATTTGCGTTGGCCAACGCATCAACGGTTATGGCGGCGGCGTCCTCGCTAGCATTGGCCAGCACCGTCCCATTGACCAGCGGCGCATCATTCGTTCCAACGATTTGGAAGATGGCCTGGGCGGCCGTGGTGTCCACGCCGTCGGTCACGCCGTAGTCGATGACGATGTCCAGCGTCTCGCCTTGCGCAAGGCTCTGGAAGGCCGGATGCGACGGATCGATCACCAGCGCATCGTAGCCCGGAACGATTGTGGGCGCGCCATAATAGGCGGTCGAGGCAATAACCTGTTCGGCCACATGCACGTAGCTGACCCCCGGCGGCAGAACAGTGGGAATGTTGGTCACCGACAGCGTGTCGAGATGATCGACATCGCTCGCCTTCGACAAGAGGTTGATTGCGTTGGGCAGAATGCCCGCGGCGCCATCCTTCTCGTTGAGATCGTGAAGCTCGGCCTCGACGCGTTCGACTTCGACCTCGGACTCGCCCGGAACGGGCGCCACGGACTCAACGCCCATGTCTTCCTGGATGCTGAACGTGGCCGGGCCGGAAACGACCGGAGCATCATTGGTCCCGGTCACCGTGAACGTCACCGTGGCGAAAGTCGCCGCCGGGGCAATGCCGTCGGTAATGCCGTAGTTGACCGAAACGGTCATCGTCTCGCCGGCTGACAGATGTTGGAACTCTGAGCCAGAGGGGTCGAGCGTGAAGGTGTTGGCCGCCGCATCAAAGCTGATGCTCGCCGGCAGTGCCGAGATGTCGAAGCTGATATGGCTCGGCGTGCCGTCGACGCCATCGTTGCCCTGCCGCTCAACCTCACCTGCCCCGCGACCCCAATATTCGTCCGGGGATGCCACCGGCGGGGTTGCCGTCACCGAAAGGACCGCACCGTGATCAACATCATTGGCGTTGGCCAACGCATCAACGGTGACTAGCGCACCATCCTCGACGGCTGCTGCATGCACCTCACCGGTCACTAATGGCGCGTCATTTGTTCCGGTGATCGTAAATACGGCGCTGGTCGGAGTAGTCGTGATTCCGTCGCTGATGCCGTAGTTGACCGTAATCGTGACCTGCTCGCCTTCGGCGAGGCTCTGGAAAGCAGGATCCGTCGGATCAATCACCAGCGCATCGACGGCCGCAATGACAGTCGGTGCACCATAGTAGATCGTCGACGGGATGGTCTGCTCCGGCACATGGACAAGGCTGATGCCGGCAGGAAGCTCGGCCGGCAGATCGACGACTTGGAGCACGCTGCCGTGGTCGACATCGCTGGCGTTGGCGAGCAGGTCAATCGCGTTGGCGAGGTGTGTGCCAGTCCCATCTTTCTCGGCGAGATCGTTCAGTTCGGCCTCGATTTCCGGAGCCTCCACCTCAACCTCCCCCGATACCGGGGCGACTGACTGGATGCCGAAATCTTCGGCAACCGAGAACGTGCCCGGTCCCGAGACGACCGGAGCGTCGTTGGTGCCCAGGATCGTGAATGCGGCGGAGGCAAAGACGGCCGGCGCAATGCCGTCGGTCACTCCGTACTCGACGGTCACCGTCATGGCTTCGCCAGCGGCGAGGTGCTGGAATTCCGGCGCCGAGGGATCAATGGTGAAGCTGTTGGTACCGACGTCGAAGCTGATGCTCTGCGGGAGCGCTCCGAACTTGTAGGTCACTTGACTGACCGTGGCGCCGTCATTGGACTGACGCTCGGCTTCCAATTGGGCTTCCCCTCGGATCACGCCGTGGTTCCAGTACTTGTCGACTTCCGGCGGCGGCGGCGGCGCGTCGGTGACCACCAGTACTGCCCCGGCGTCGACGTCACTGGCCGCGGCTAGGGCATCGACCGTCAACGAAGCGCCGTCCTCGTGGACCGTCGCGAAGATCTGACCATCGATATTGGGCGCATCATTTCGACCGGTGATGACAAAGATCGCCTCGGTGCCGACGGTTTCGACCCCATCGGTCAGGCCGTAGGCTATGGTAATCGTCTGGGTAGCGCCGGCTGCGAGCGACTGGAGCGACGCATCGGTCGGATCGATGACCAACAGGTCCTGCGCGGGATGATCGACCACAGCGCCATAATAGCCGGTCGTCGTCTGGTAGGCAGGAATGTGGACGTAGCGAATACCGGCGGGCAGATCAGTTGGCAAGCCGACAATCGACAGCGTGTCACTGAGATCGGCATCGCTGGCATTGGCCCGGAGATCCAGCGCATTGGAAAAGCCGGAAATCGTGGTGATGTCACCTGAGCAACCTGGCGGGAGCAGGTCCTCCACTCCGGCGACAACCTTGTCGAGCGGCACGACGGCGGCGGGAGCATCGTCCTCGCCGATCGACAGCGTGGCCGGCCCGGACACTACCGGTGTGTCGTTAGTGCCGGTCACTAGAAAGGTTGCTGCTGCTGTTGTGGTGGAGGAGCCGTCCGTCAGTCCGTAGCCCACAGTCACCATCGCCGTCTCGCCCGCAGCCAGAGACTGGTACTCAGCCGCGGCTGGATCGAGGATGAAGGATGAGGTGGTGGGTTCGACGGAAACGCCCGGCGGCAGTGGAATCGAAGTGTCGAGCACAACTTCGAGCGCAGGCGCCGATTCATCCACGGAAGGCGGGATGGCCAATACTGCAACTGCGGAACCATCTTCTAGCGTGCTGGCCACGTTGCCGAAGCTGACTGTATCGACCATGAGTTCACTCTCCCGCTTACGCACGTTACGAGGCCCTCGACCGAATTGCGCGATCGTACTGCCTTGGTGCTTATTGTCGGGAACACCTCTCGCGTAAGCTTTTTTCCATCGGCTCGAGAATAATTTCTGCGCGCGGGGTGGCGAAGCGGAACGGCGGTTAAGGCCGCGTTTTAGACAGGCCCGATCGGCGGACCCGCCTGACAATTGGCTGACAGCCAGTCCCCGCTATTGGTCAGCATCAGTATGTCAGCGTTGGTCAGTCCGCGACTGGCTTGCCGTCGCGCCAGACGTCCTTCCGAAATATTTCATCGCCCGCGGAAAAACCTCGGGTTGCCAGGTGTTGTCTTTACGACTGGGTCACGCGACCATCCCAGTTTTGGGGCGCAGCAATGCAACATGATGGGACACGGGACGAATTGTTCGCGCTGCTTCGGCGCACGCCGCGCTTTGGCATCGCATTGATGCGCTCGAGTGATGAGACCGACGGCCTCGTTCAGTCGGGGATTGGACACATGCTCGATCGCCTGCCAGAACAACAGCGTCGGGCCTTGTTTCTCGTTTTCATCGATGGGTACTCACACGCCGAAGCTGCTGACACCGTCCGAATCTTGATGAATAAAACATCGGCCGAGTGATGCAGGGCCGGGCATAGGCGGCACTCTATACCTGAATAGTCTTGAATTAATTGGACAAAGGGCTCGACGAAAATGAGCGAAACGCGCACCAACGACAGCTTCCTTGTCGCCTATATTGATGGTGCACTTCAGCCCGCAATGGCCGCTGAGGTCGAGGCGCGCATTGCGGAGGACGCAGAGTTGGCGGCTCGCGTTAGGCTGCTTCGCCTTTCAACGGACCAGTTGAAAGAATCCTTCGAGGCCGATCTGTTTGTCCCAGATCGGGTTCGCCGAAATGCCATCAAGGCGCTGCAGGCTGGTAGGTTTGTGCGGTTGGCGACAATAGCGATGTCTGTTGCGGCCGCTCTGGTCTTTGCTGTGGCTGCCGGCACTTTCGAGCTTTCAGGCCGCGGCAATCCTGCGGCCGAGGGGTTGGACTACTTCCTTCAGGAGGTCAGCGAATACCATGCCGTTTATGAAAAGGAGACCACTCACCTTGTGGAAGTACCAGCCAGCCAAGTTGCCGAGATCCATAGCTGGCTCGGCGCGAGGATCGGCTTTCCCCTTTCCATACCAGACCTGCGCTCTCAGGGCCTTCAGCTTATGGGGGCACGCCTTCTAGTGGTCGATGAACGGCCTGTCG
>JANXSI010000327.1 GCA_025352765.1 Devosia sp.
TTGGCCGGCCGACCCGTGCTGGCGCGGACGATCGCCGCCTTCCTTCGCCGCCCGGATGTGTCCTGGGTGCTCCCGGTAATCCATGGCGATCACGCAGAGCTGTTCGGCGCACTCAATCTGGCCGATGCTAGGCTGCTGGCGCCCGTGACCGGTGCTTCGACACGGCAAGGCTCGGTACTGGCCGGCCTCGAGGCGTTACACGACCTGGCCCCCGATGTGGTGCTGATCCATGACGCGGCGAGGCCGCTCGTCGATGACGCGGTCATCGATGGGGTGATTGCCGCCCTCGGCCATGCGGCCCTGCCCGTCACGCCCGTCACGGACACGCTCAAACGCTCCCACGACGGACAGACTGTCGCCGACACGGCCGACCGCCGCACGCTGTTCGCGGCGCAGACGCCACAGGGGTTTGCCTACGCAACGATCCTCGACGCCCACCGCCGCGCCGCGGCAGAGCCTGCCGAATTCACCGATGACGCAGCGATCGCCGAGTGGGCCGGGCTGGCCGTGTCCCTCACCAAGGGATCGACCCGCAACCTGAAGCTCACGCACCACGAAGACTTCGAGCGCGCCGAGCGGCTCCTGGGAGGCAAGATGATGGAAACGCGGATCGGCACCGGCTTTGACGTGCACCCCTTCGAGCCCGGCGACGCTGTCTGGCTGGGCGGCGTGCGCATCCCGCATACCGCCAAGCTCAAGGGACATTCGGACGCCGATGCGGCGTTGCACGCCCTGACCGACGCGATCTATGGCGCGCTCGGCGAGGGCGATATCGGGACGTTCTTCCCGCCCTCGGACCCGCAGTGGAAAGGGGCCTCGTCGACGGTTTTCCTCAAGCACGCCGCGGGTTTAGTGGCTGAACGCGGGGGCCGGATCGTCAATCTTGACCTCACGATCGTCTGTGAAGCGCCGAAGATCTCGCCGCATGTGGCGGCCATGAAGGCGGCGATCGGCGAGGCCTGCGGGCTCGCGCACTCGCGGATTGCCGTCAAGGCGACCACCAGCGAGGAGCTCGGCTTCACCGGCCGCGGCGAGGGCCTGATGGCGATGGCGACGGCATCGATCGAACTGCCCCGGGAGGACTGAAGATGGCCGCAACCGATGACGTAGGGATGCTGACGTATGACGTTATCGAGGCGTTTAAACGCGAAGGTATGACCCTTGCGACAGCGGAAAGCTGCACCGGCGGACTGATCGCGGCCGCGCTGACGTCGGTGCCGGGATCTTCGGCGGTCGTCTATGGCGGGTTCGTCACCTATGCCAATGAAGCCAAGATCGCGATGGTCGGCGTTCCCTATGGCCTGCTGAAGCAGTTCGGCGCTGTGTCCAAGGAAGTGGCCCTGGCGATGGCCGAGGGCGCGATGGGGGCGGCGGGGACGCATGTGGCGGTCGCGGTGACCGGCATCGCCGGGCCCGATGGCGGGACGGTCGAGAAGCCGGTCGGGCTCGTTCACATCGCGGTCGCCACCGGCGAAGAGACGCGGCACGTCAAGAAGAGCTTCGACCCCAACTGGTCGCGCGACCAGATCCGGCAAGCCACGGTCATCGAGGCGCTGAAGCTGCTGAAGAAGGCGATCTAGCCGCCGTAGCGCCGATCGGCCTCGTCGAAGAAGGCCTCCATGATCTGCTCCTGCTTGGCCGAGAACGCCGCCTCGGCGACCGTCGCGATCAGGGGATTCGAGATCTTGAAATCGATGTCGAAACGCACCCGGGTTCCGGCGCCCTCGGGCTCGAAACTCCACTGGCTGTTCAGGTAGCTGAACGGCCCGTCGACCGCCTTGGCGACGATGGTGCGGGCGGACCGGCTGGCCTCGACGCGGCTGGTGTAGGCCTGCGTCACCGGGCCGAACTGAATCGTCATTTTAGCGAAGCGGACATCGTCCGGCGCGGACGGGTCGCGCGTCACCTGCATGTCCTTGCAGTTGGGGACGAAGCGCGGATAGTCCTCGAGGTCGTTGACGAGGTCGAACATCTTGTCGGCGACATGCCGCACATGCCGCTCGAAAAACAGATCAGGCATGCTTGGCGATCCTTGCAGCGCGCAGTGCCGCGAAATCCTCGCCGGCGTGATGGGAGGACCGGGTCAGAGGGCTCGCCGAAACCAGGAGGAAGCCTTTGGTCTGCGCCACGGTGGCGTAGGACTTGAACTCCTCGGGCGGCACGAACCGGATCACCGGATGGTGCTTCTTGGACGGCGCGAGATACTGCCCCATGGTCAGGAAGTCGACGTCCGCCGAGCGGAGATCGTCCATCAGTTGCAGCACTTCGTTCCGCTCTTCGCCGAGGCCGACCATGATGCCGGACTTGGTGAAC
>JANXSI010000333.1 GCA_025352765.1 Devosia sp.
GCGCGACGTCCGGAAGTCCTTCGGGTCCGTCGAGGTCATCAAGGGCGTCGACCTCGACATCGAGGAAAAGCAGTTCGTGGTCTTCGTTGGCCCGTCGGGCTGCGGCAAGTCCACGCTGCTGCGCATGATCGCCGGGCTCGAGACCACGACGTCGGGCGACATCGAGATCGGCGGCCAGCGCGTCAACGATCTCGATCCATCCAAGCGCGGCATCGCCATGGTGTTCCAGTCCTACGCGCTCTATCCGCATATGACGGTGCGCGAGAACATGGGCTTTGCCCTGCGTTTTGCCGGCGTTGCCAAGCCCGAGATCGAAAAGCAGGTGGCCGAGGCCGCCCGTATCCTCGAGCTCGGCCCGCTGCTCAACCGCCGCCCCAAGGAACTGTCGGGCGGCCAGCGCCAGCGCGTCGCCATCGGCCGCGCCATCGTCCGTCACCCGCAGGTCTTCCTGTTCGACGAACCGCTGAGCAACCTCGACGCCGAATTGCGCGTCCACATGCGCATCGAGATCGCCCGCCTCCACAAGGAGCTCGCGACCACCATGATCTACGTCACCCACGACCAGGTCGAGGCCATGACCCTCGCCGACAAGATCGTGGTGCTGCGCGACGGCCTCGTCGCCCAGACCGGCTCGCCGCTCGACCTCTACGACGATCCGGACAATTTGTTCGTTGCCGGCTTCATCGGCTCGCCCAAGATGAATTTCCTCAAGGGCATCGTCGAGGCGGGCGCTGTCCGCCTCCCCGACTACGGCAACCAGACCATTCCGCTGACCGCCCGCGTTCCGGAAGGCACGGCGGTCACCGTCGGCATCCGCCCCGAACACTTCAAGGCCGGCGGTGGCGCCTTCCTCAAGCTCAACGTCGACATGATCGAGCATCTGGGCGCCGAAGCCTACGCCTATGCGCGCTTCGGCCAGGGCGAACTGCTGACGGTCGCCACCCAGAACGACCGCTCCATGAAGGCCGGCGACGTCATCGAGGCGCATTTCGATCCGGCCCGCGCCCTGCTGTTCGACGCCGCTGGAGTGCGCATTCGCACCGTCGGCTGAACCGGGCGGAACCATTTGCGGGCCGCTGTGTTCTTGTACTGCGGGTGGTTTATCCATAGGCATTCAGGACATGGACACGCACTTGGCAAACTCGCCCGATCTCGGCAACGACCGCTACCGTCTCCTGGTCGATGCGATCGCGGATTACGCCATCTACATGCTCGACCTTGAGGGCCGTGTCGTCAGTTGGAACCCCGGAGCCCAGCGCTTCAAGGGCTATACCGCCGACGAAATCCTCGGCGAGCACTTCTCGCGCTTCTACCCGTCCGAGGACATCGCCGCCGACAAGCCCGGTCACGCCTTGCGCACCGCCGCAGGGGACGGCCGCTTCGAAAGCGAGGGGTGGCGCCTGCGCAAGGACGGCAGCCGATTCTGGGCGCACGTCGTCATCGATCCGATCCGGGCGCCCGACGGCACGCTGCTGGGCTACGCCAAGATCACGCGCGACCTGACCGAGCGCCGCCGAACCGAAGCCAAGCTGCGCGAGAGCGAGGAGCGTTTCCGCTATCTGGTGCAGGGGGTGACCGACTACGCCATCTACACCCTCGATCCGGATGGGCGCGTCGCCAGCTGGAACACCGGGGCGCAGACGATCAAGGGCTACGCACCGGAGGAAATTCTGGGCGAGCACTTCTCGCGCTTCTATACCGATGAAGACCGTGCCGCCGGCGAGCCCGAGCGGGTGCTGACCCAGGCCCGTGAGACCGGACATGCTGAGCGGGAAGGCACCCGCGTCCGCAAGGACGGCACCCTTTTCATGGCTCATGTGGTCATCGACGCCATGCACAATGAGATGGGCGAGCTGATCGGCTTTGCCAAAGTCACCCGCGACATCACCGAGCGGCAGCAGGCTGCCGAACTGCTCGCAAGGACCAATGCCGAACTGCAGCAAAGCCAGAAGATGGAAGCCATCGGCCGGCTCACCGGCGGCATCGCCCACGACTTCAACAACCTGCTGATGGCCATCACTGGCAGCCTCGAACTGCTGCGCACCCGCATCCCCGAGGAGCCGGCAACATCGCGGCTCCTCGACAACGCCATGCAAGCGGCCTTGCGCGGCGCCTCGCTGACCCAGCGCATGCTGGCCTTCGCCCGCAAGCAGGCCCTGGCGCCCGAAACCCTCGAATTGCCGGGCCTGGTCGGGGGCATGCTGGATCTGCTCACGCGCTCGCTTGGCCCCTCGATCGAGGTGATCACCGACTTTCCACCGGACCTGCCGGCGGTCGTGATCGACGCCAACCAATTGGAGCTTGCGATCCTCAACCTCGCGGTCAACTCCAAGGACGCGATGCCCGATGGCGGAACGCTCCGCGTTTCCGCGCGCGACCATCACGTGGTCGATCGCCCCGGCCTCGCGCCCGGCCACTATGTGAGCCTGTCGATCGCCGACACCGGCACCGGCATGGATGCCGAAACCCTGTCGCATGCCACCGAGCCGTTCTTCACCACCAAGGGCGTCGGCAAGGGCACCGGCCTCGGCCTCGCCATGGTGCGCGGCCTCACCGAGCAATCGGGCGGCACCGTAACCATCGACAGCCGTGTCGGCGCCGGCACGACGGTCACGCTCTGGCTCCCCGTTAGCGAGGAGGCTGCACTCGCGCAGCCGATGGCCGCCGTCGCCCCCGCCGCCCAGACCCGGCCCAGGAAGCTCAGGGTCCTCGTGGTCGACGACGATTTCCTCGTCGCCATGAACACCAGCACCATGCTCGAGGATCTCGGGCACGAAGTGGTCGAGGTGCATTCGGGTGCCCAGGCGCTCGAGGCGATCGAGCGGGATGGCGCCTTCGATCTGATGCTGACCGACCAGGCCATGCCGCAGATGACCGGCACCAGCCTGATCGCCGCGGCCCGCGAACGGCATCCCGGCCTGAAGGTGGTGCTCGCCACCGGCTATGCCGAACTTCCTCCGGGCAGCGAAGATATTCCGCGGCTCGGCAAGCCGTTCTTTTCGACCGATCTCGAGCGCATCGTGTCGCAGACCATCGGCAACGGTTGACCCGACGCCGTGGCCCCGTCACCATGGCGGAATGACCACCGACCTGCTCCGCGAGATCGATGCCCGGCGCGATGATCTCATCGCCCTCACCGTCGACCTGATCCGCATCCCGACCGTCAATCCGCCCGGCGACCATTATCGCCAGATCTGCGACTATGTCGGCGATCGCCTCAAGGCCCGCGGCTACACCACCGAACTCATCCGCGCCGAAGGCGCCCCCGGCGACAGCGACAAGCATCCGCGCTGGAACCTCGTCGCCCGCCGCGAGGGCAAGTCGCCCGGCGACACCGTGCACTTCAACTCGCACCACGACGTCGTCGAAATCGGCACCGGCTGGACCACCGACCCGTTCGGCGGCGAGATCAAGAACGACCGCATCTACGGCCGCGGCGCCTGCGACATGAAGGGCGGGCTTGCCACCTCCATCATCGCCGCCGAAGTCTTCGCCGACCTCCGCCCCGATTACGCCGGCGCCATCGAGATTTCGGCCACCGCCGACGAAGAAACCGGCGGCTATGGCGGCGTCGCCTACCTCGCCGAGCGCGGCTATTTCTCGCCCGAGCGCGTCCAGCACGTCATCATTCCCGAGCCGCTCAACAAGAACCGCATCTGCCTCGGCCATCGCGGCGTCTGGTGGGCTGAGATCGAAACTTTTGGGCGCATCGCCCACGGCTCGATGCCGTTCCTCGGCGACAGCGCCATCCGCCACATGGCGGCGCTGCTCGGCGAAATCGAGGCGACGCTGTATCCGGCGCTGGCCACCCGCACCACCGCCATGCCGGTCGTGCCGCCGCTCGCCCGCCAGTCGACCCTCAACATCAACTCGATCCATGGCGGGCAGGCCGAGCCCGAGGGCGGCTACACCGGCTTTCCCGCCCCCGTCGTCGCCCACTCCGCCCGTATCGTGCTCGATCGCCGCTACCTGATCGAGGAGCAGCCCGCCGCCGTCCGCCAGGAAGTCGTCGATCTCCTCGAAAAGCTCAAGCTCACCCGTCCCGGCTTCACCTATGACCTCCGCGACCTGTGGACCATTCCGCCGACCATGACCGACAAGGGCGCGCCCATCGTGCGCGCCGTCGACAAGGCGATCACCGAGGTGCTCGGCCTGACGCCCGACTACGTCGTCTCCCCCGGCACCTACGACCAGAAGCATATCGACCGCATCGGCAGGCTGCACAACTGCATCGCCTACGGTCCGGGCATCCTCGACCTCGCGCACCAGCCCGACGAATATGTCGGCATCACCGACATGCTCGATTCCGCCAAAGTGATGACGTTGACACTGGATAATCTACTAAGCGCGTCGTGATTGGTTTTTTGTCGCGTACAAAGGCTTTCTAACCAGCGCAAATCCGTCATACCATCGACGCCAAGGCCGAGAAAAACGGCCGCATCGGAAGGGAAACACATGCGCAAATCACTGATCTTGCTGGCACTGGCCGGCGCTCTCATGTCGACGACGGCGTTTGCCGC
>JANXSI010000339.1 GCA_025352765.1 Devosia sp.
GGGCGAGGCGCTGCTGGTCGTCAACCCATCGCTGTCGGTGCGCAAGCTCTCGCTCACTTTGGCAGACGGCCACGTCGTGTCCGGCGTCGGCACCGTGCCGCCGCTCGGCGTTGCGGTGATCCCGCGCGCGGTCGCCGCCGCGCCGGGCCTCAGCGGCAGCACCAGCCTGCTCGAGAACGCCGTTCTGAAGGTGGCGATCGCCACCGACGGCACGCTCCAGAGCATCCTCCACAAGCCGAGCGGCCGCGAAGCGCTGGCGGGTCCCGGCAACCAGCTCTGGGTCTATCCGGTCGACAAGCCGCGCAGCTGGGACGCCTGGGATGTCGACGAGGACTATGCTGAGCGCGGCGAGCAGTTGACAGCGCTCGACAGCATCGAACTGGTCGAGAGCGGCCCGCATCGCGTCGCGGTCAAGCTGGTGCGGACCTTCCGCGCCTCGACCATCACCCAGACCTATGTGCTGGGCGCCAACGCGCATCGCCTCGACATCGAGACGACGCTCGACTGGCACGACCGCCGGGTGTTCCTGAGGACGCTGACACCGGTGACGGCCAGGAACAGCACCGCCACCTTCGAATGCGCCAATGGCGTGGTGAAGCGCTCGACCCACACCAACACCAGCTGGGACCAGGCGATGTTCGAGGCAGCGGCGCACCGCTTCATCGACCTCAGCGAGCCCGGCTGGGGCGTGGCCCTGCTCAACACCGCCAAATACGGGCACAATGTGCGCGGCAATGTGCTCGGGCTGAGCCTCCTCCGCTCGCCGGTCTATCCCGATCCGCTGGCCGACGAAGGCACGCAGAGCTTTGCCTACGCGATCCTGCCGCATCAGGGTGACTGGCACGAGGGCGGCGTCCGCGAAGAGGCCGAAGACCTCAACCAGCCGCTGCTGGTGCGCGAGGTCTCGGGTCTGGCGCTGGGAACGGCGACGCCGCTGAGCGTTAGCGGTATTCCGGCGGCCTTCTCGGGGCTGAAGCCGGCCGAGGACGGCAAGGGGCTGGTGTTCCGCGTCTATGAACCCGCCGGCCGCCGCGGCGATTTTGCCGTCGACGCCAAGGGCTTTGCGCAAGCGGCCGTGACCATCATGGAAGAGCCGCAGACCCGCGACGCGGCGATGGCGCTGATGCCGTTCGAGGTCCGCAGCTGGCGGCTCAGCAAGTGACAATTGACGGCCGGGGTGACCCGGCCGCTATATTGACGGGCGACCGCGCAGCGGTTTGGGTATGTGCGATCGCTCGGGATCTGCACAGGAGAGGGCGCAATGGGCCGGCGAGTGGCATGCTTTGCGATGTCGACCGCGCAGAAATTTCACGCCCTCAAGCAGGTGGTGAGCGAGCTTGTCGATGCCGGGGCCGAGGTCCGGTTCTGGACGGATGCAAAATTCCGTCCCGAGGTCGAGGCCGTGGGCGCAAGCTTCGCCGATCTGTTCGATCCGGTATCGCTCGATGAAGTAGACGATGTGTCCCGACCGATCCCCTCACGATATGTGACGTTCGCGGCAGAGCGCGGGGCGGCCATTGCCGAGCAGGTGGCCATCTGGGGGGCAGAGGTCGTCGTCTATGATAGTTTCACCATCATCGGGGAAGTTGTCGCGCGTCGCTTGGGGATCCCGTGGGTTCCGGTGTTCTCGCCACATCTGATCGACAGCTCGGTGTTCCGCGAGAGGGTGGCGAAAGATCCCAGGGTCGCCACCGATCCCCGCTGTGCGGCTGCTGTCGAACATCTCCGCGATGAGTTCGGCGTGACAAACGCGTCGCGCTTTTCTTACTTCGCCCAACCAAGTCCGTGGCTGAACGTCGCCTGCGAGCCCGAAGCCTGGGTCGATGCTGAGGAGACGCGGCTCTACCGGCCGCTCGCCTCCTTCGGGAAACTCTCTGCCGACGCCCTCGTGGCCCGCCGCAGAGCGCGTCGCGCCAACGCCCGACCGCAAATCTACGTCGCCTTCGGCACGGTGATCTGGTGGTACTGGTCCAGCCAGGCAGCGGCGGCTTTGGAGGTTATCGCCGAGGCGGCAAAGGTCGTCGGCGCGGACCTGGTGATCGGGCTGGGGGGTGGCACACTGCCGGTGACCACCCGAGAACGTCTCAAGATATCCGGTGTCGTCATCCACGATTTTGCCGATCAACGCCAAGAGCTCGCTGCCGCGGACCTGTTCATCACCCATTGTGGGTCGACATCGGCGCACGAGGCTGTCGCCCTTACGGTTCCGATGCTCAGCGTTCCCTTCTCAGGCGATCAGCCGGACGTCGCGGCGCTCTGTGAGAAATTCGGACTGGCACTCCCCCTCATCAACGCCACGGCCCGCGACGAAGAACTCGACCTCCAGCACGTTATCGAGACGATCGGCAAGGCCCTTTCGGGCCGAGACGCCATGCTTGAGGCACTGTCGCGGGCGCGCACCTGGGAGTTGACAGCGCTGGCCCAGCGTCCCGCCATCGCGCGCCGCATCCTGGCGCTGCCGGATTCGTCGTGACCTCCATGCTTGACGGCAGACAGGTTTTTTCATTGGTTAGGCCATGAGCGGCGAACGCGGCCTCCCGCGCCAATTCTACGACATGCTGATGGAGAGCCAGTTTTGGTCTCCCGAGCAGCTGCGCAGCTACCAGCAGTCGCAGCTGTCGCAATTGCTGCGGCACGCCAGGGCGAACGTGCCCTTCTATCAGCATCGGCTCGATTCGGTGTTCGCCAGCAACGGCGACATCGACTGGGACAAGTGGAACAAGATTCCTATCCTGAAGCGGAGTGACCTAGTCGAACAGGGACCAGGCCTTCTGGCCACGACGCTCCCGCCGGGACACGGCGGAACCACGAAGGCGTTCACCTCGGGAACCTCGGGGGCCCAGCTGACCCTCATCTCGACCCAGGTGGCCCATATCGCGCTTAACGGCAATCGTTTCCGCTATTACGCCTGGCACGAAGTGGACACGAGCCGGGATTGCTGCTCCGTTGCCGGCGATGATACCGCGGTCGCCGCATGGCCCGAGGGCAAGGTGCTCGGGCGCTGGGGTGCCGAGTGGGATGTCGACAGCCTTGACGGCACGATGCGGCAGATCAACCGCCTCACCTCGCTCGAAAACATCCTCGAGTTCATCGAGCGCAAGCGCCCCGCTTACCTCACATCAGGCCCGAACCGGGGGCTGGCGCTGGCGCTGACCGCCAAGCGCCTCGGCGCCTCGGTCAGTTTCGCAGCGTTCCTGCCGCACGGCGAGGCCACCAGTGATCGCGCTCGCGCAGCGATCAGTGAGGCGTTCGGTGCCAAGAGCATTGATCTTTACAGCACCAAGGAGGGCGGCCACATCGCCCATCTGTGCCCGGGCGGCGGCGAACTGCATGTGAACGCCGAAAGCGTCCTCGTCGAAATTGTCGATGAATCCGGAGCGCCGGTCCCACCCGGAACACAGGGCCGGGTGATCATCACGCCGTTCTTCAACGCCGCCCAGCCCCTGATCCGTTATGACCAGGGGGACCTCGCCAGCTGGGCCCCCAGATGTGCCTGCGGTCGCAATCTGCCATCGATCACGCGGATCATCGGCCGCAGTACGACGGTGTTCTACCACCCCGACGGTCGCATCCGGTCGGCATTTCTGGGCAAGAGCCGGCATCTGCTCAACTGCGAATTCTGGCAGATTGCACAGACCGGGCCGACGCAATTCGAGGTGCGCTATGTGCCCATCGATGCCGCCGTTCCGGGTAATGAGGCGGCGCTCGCCGCACGGATGCGGGAGATGTATTTCGACGACGCCGAGGTGACCTTCCGGCGCGTCGACGCCATCCCCGCTGGCGACCGCGGTAAGGCGCTCGAGTACGTCAGCGAGTGGGAGCCACCGACGTGACTGCTTACCGTATGGTGCTCAGGGCAGAGCCTTGATGGTTAGCGTAGAAACGCACCGAGAGCTTTACGCGACCCTAATGGAAAGCCAGTTCTGGGCGCGAAAAGAGATTGAAAAGTTCCAGCACAAGCGGCTTGAGCGGTTGCTCAACCATGCACGCAACTATGCTCCGTTCTATAAGGATCGACTTGATGTCGCATTCGACGCCAAAGGGAGCCTCGACTGGAGCAGATGGAGGGACATACCGATCCTCACGCGCCAAGACCTAGGTTCTCATGGCGCCGAGATGGAATCCTCCGCCCTCCCGATGGGGCACGGCGACAAGATTCGATCGACGACCAGCGGTTCCACGGGGATTGCGATTACCGCGGTCGCTTCGACGTATGCCAACGCGGTGAGCAGAGTGATGAGCTTTCGAGGGCAGAGCTGGCACGGCGCAGATTGGTCCAAGGATGTGCTTTTCTATATGGAGCAGACACCCGCAGGCGCGTGGCCGAACGTCGAGGTCGGACCGCCTTGGGGGCCGATCTGGCTTCCCCACGCTACCGGCCGCTTCCTTCGCTTAAATGGCGACACTCCGCCCGCGCGGGTAATCGACGTCATCGCAGAGCGCGACGAGATTCACTACTTGTCATGCAGGGCAAAGGTGGCCCAGGTGCTTGCGCTCGAATCGCTGCGGGCAGGTCGCGGGGTGAACCTAGACGGCGTCTTCGCCTTCAGTACTGCCACTTATGATGATGAACGCAAGGATATTCATCAAGCTTTCGGAGCCAAGGTCGTTAGCTTTTACAGTTCCAAGGAAGGGCACTTGATGGCGTACCAGTGCCCGGAACACAGCCACCTCCATATCAGCGAAGAACTCGTTCTAGTGGAGTTACTCGACGATCAGGGCCGGCCAGTGCCAAGGGGGGCGGTTGGTAATGTCGTGGTGACGAACCTGATTAACTGGGCCCAACCACTCATCAGGTACTGGCATGGCGACTTAGCGATCGAAGGTGAACGGTGTTCGTGCGGCCGGACCCTCAGGGTCCTCGAAAAAATCGTTGGAAGGGAGAGCGACATTTTTCGATTTCCCGACGGGACGACCGTCGCCCTTGGTGTTCCAAATGGCTTTAAGGCGGAGTTTAATATCAAGACCTGGCAAGTCGCACAGGTTGGACCGCTCGCTCTCGAAGTGAGGTATGCTCCGATCATCCATGATCAGCCGCTCGATGGCCCGGCCCTTGTGGCAGCGCTGCGTTCGATGACGCACCCGGATGTCGAAATCAGCTTCAAGCAATCCAACAGCTTCCTACCCGCTGACGGTAGAAAGTTCACCGAGTACGTGAACGAGACATCTCTGGCGGCCCAGGATATGTAGCCGGGTCCGTCTGGTATCTACGTCATGAAGCGAGAAGGGCGCCTTGGGGCGCCCTCCTAAACGTTGGCCCTATAGCCAAAATCAGGTCGCTTTTGGGAAGCAAGTCTCAATTTCAGATTCCCAGTACCAGCTCGGCGTATCTGTCTGGTCCGCAATACAGGCAGCCTCAGTGTCGACGACGGTCGTCGCGTCAGGCGTTGCGTACAACTGGTTTCCCGCACCGTTGAACAGGTCCAGACCGCGGTTGCGCGGGTCATCCTGGCGCTGGCGGTTGATGAGCGACTTGCTGTCGTCGCCGCCGAAGTAGCCCTTGAGGCCGACGGTGAGCGAGTAGTTGCCGGTGTTGTGGAGCCGCGCATCGGCGGTGAACGACAGCGGCGTGCCGAGGTTGTGGAACATGTACTCGGTGCCGCCATGGATCGACAGGTCGCCCAGCACATAGCTGCCGCCCAGCGTCAGGCGCCAGTCGTCGGTCGGGTAATAGGCGAGGTCGCCGATGGCGAAGCCGCCGAGTTTGTCGGTCATTGCCGGGTCGACGTAGTTGAGGCCCGCAACACCCGCCCAGCCTTCGAGGCTGATGCGGTCGAGGTAGAGCTCGCCTTCCGCGCCCACCGCGCCGATCGAAGCACCCGGCACGACCACGACGCCGGCGGTGATGCCAAGCAAATAGCTCGAGGGGTCGCGGCTGAAGGCGTGCAGCGCGCCGCCATAGGCGAGCCCCGTCGCCGAATTCCACGAGCCCATGATGTCGCCCTGGAGGCCGAAGCGGTCACCCAGCGGCACGGTCAGCGAACCGGCGCCACGGATCTGGCCGCCACCATCGGCATAGCCGGGTTCGAATTCCCACTTGCCGTTGACGCCCGAAACGGCCGGCAGCATCGCATCGCCCTGGGCGGCGACCGGCGTGGGGTCCAGGATCAGGTCAGCGGCCTGAACGGTCGACACAAGCGCATAGACGCTGATCGAACCGAGCAGCACCAGAGTCAAACGTCAAGCATGGCATTCCCCCGACAATATCGCCGCATCCCAACCGTGCTTCGGACAAAGTTGCAAGCCCCGCAGGTCGGTTTACCCCTGTTAGTGACGTCTATGCATCACTCCAGACCGGTGTATCGAGGGCTGCTCGGACCTGCTCCAAACAATCATTGACGGCAGAAACGACATCGGTTTCAGGTCATTAGCATGAGCACCCCGGGTGGTTTACAGCGCCAGTTCTACGACATGCTTATGGAGAGCCAATGGTGGCCCGCGGACGATCTTCGCGACTACCAGCGGGGCCAGCTCGGCCAGTTGCTGCGGCATGCGAAGAAGAACGTGCCGTTCTACGCGGAGCGGCTCGATGCGGTACTGAAGCCGAACGGCGACATCGACTGGGACAAATGGGGGGAGATTCCCATCGTCAAGCGCCAGGACATGGTCGAGCACCGCGAGGCCATGCAGGCGAAGGAACTGCCCCCGGGGCATGGGCCGACGGGCACGCAGCGATCGTCGGGCTCGACCGGTATCCCCATTGTCCTCACCTCCACCGCGCTCAACCGGCTGGTGTCCAACGCGCTGCGATTGCGCGTACAGACATGGCACGAGCTGGATTGGTCGCGCATCTTTCTGAATGGACTAGGGGATCCCTGGCGACCCGACGATTGGCCGCAGGGAACGCCCCTTGGCCCCTGGGGACCGTCATGGGTCGCCGAATCGAGCGCCGGCTTTGCCTGGAGCCTCAACTCCCGAACGCCACGCGACGTGGTTCTCGACTTCATCGAGCGCCGGAACTGCGACTATCTCGTGAGCGGCCCGAAGACCTCGCATCTGCTGGCGCTGGAATCGCTTCGACTCGACAAGCCGCGGCGCCTGAAGGCAATCCTGGCCCAGAGCAATGCCGTGGGCGAGGACGATCGCCGGATCTGCCAGACGGTCTTTGGCGCGCCTTTGATCGAGCATTATAGCTCAAAGGAGGGCGGCCAGACCGCCCATGAATGCCCGAACGGCACTCTGCATCTCAACGGCGAAGCCGTGCTGGTCGAGATCATCGATGAATCAGGCGCGCCTTGTCCTGCGGGTGTAGCTGGCCGCGTTATCCTGACCCCCTTTTTCAACACCGCCCAACCACTCATTCGCTACGAGGTCGGCGACATGGCCATCCCCGGCGAACCGTGCAGTTGCGGCCGCACGTCGCACACGCTGGAGCGCATCCTAGGACGTCAGCTGGCGATCTTCCGTCACCCCGACGGCCGGGGGATCATCAACATCATACCGGATTCGGCGCGCGACCTGCTGCAGTGCCAGTTCTGGCAGATGGCGCAGATTGGCCCCAATGACTACGAAGTCCGCTACGTTCCGCGCGACCGGGGGGCTCATGGCGACGAACCGGCCTTCACCGAGCTCTTCAGGGCAACGTTCTTTGCCGACGCCGAAGTGCGTTACTCGCGGGTCGCGGAAATCCCGCTAACGGCCGCCAGCAAGCTGATCGAGTACATCAACGAGTATCACCGGGCGGGCAATTAGTTGCGCCCTATGACGCCGTTTGGACAAGAAGGACTCCTCTAAATAGGAGACAACCGGTCCGACAACGTCAAGTGGCCGCGTCGCTCAGGCAACCGAGAAGGCACCCAACCTTACTTGGGAGAGTCGAAGTAGGTGCACGTCCCGTCGCCGTCGACTCCGAAATAGTCGAAGCCGTGCTCAAAGCACGCCGACTCGTCATTGTTGAAGTCAGATGGCACGGGGGTCGTGTCCGCCTCGTCGTACAGCTGGTTGCCAGCGCCGGTGAACAGGTCCAGCCCGCGGTTGCGCGGGTCGTCCTGGCGCTGGCGATTGATGAGCGACTTGCTGTCGTCGCCGCCGAAGTAGCCCTTGAGGCCGATGGTGAACGAGTAGTTGCCGGTGTTGTGGAGCCGCGCATCGGCGGTGATTGACAGCGGCAGCGGCAAGTCGTGGAACATATATTCGCTGCCACCATGGATCGACAAATCGCCCAGCACATAGCTGCCGCCCAGCGTCAGGCGCCAGTCGTCGGTCGGGTAGAAGGCGAGGTCGCCCATGGCGAAGGCGCCGGTCTTGTCGAGCAGCGCCGGGTCGACATAGTTGAGACCGGCGATACCCGCCCAGCCTTCGAGGCTGAAGCGGTCGAAATAGAGCTCGCCTTCCACGCCGAGCGCGCCGATCGAGGCGCCCGGAACGACCACGACGCCGGCTGTGACACCCAGCAGGTAGCTCGACGGATCGCGGGTGAAGGCATGGAGCGCCCCGCCATAGGCAAGGCCAGTCGCCGAATTCCAGGACGCCAGGACGTCGCCCTGGACGCCGAAGCGGTCGCCCAGCGGCACCGTCAGCGAACCGGCACCACGAATGAGGCCACCGCCATCGGCCACGCCGGGGTCGAATTCCCACTTGCCGTTGACGCCCGAGACTGCCGGCAGCATCGCATCGCCCTGGTCGACGATCGGCGTCGGGTCGAGGATCAGGTCTGCCGCCTGGGCGGACGCCGCAAACGCATAGGCGCTGATCGATCCGAGCAGGACCAGTGTCAAACGTCGCAAAAGCATGGCATTC
>JANXSI010000350.1 GCA_025352765.1 Devosia sp.
GAGTTCGCCGGGATAGATCTTGCGGATGCTCGCCGTGGCGATCGAGGGGATCGCCTTGATGCGGCTGAGGGCGGCATCGGCGTCATAGTTGAGGGTCGAGGTGGTGGGGCTGATCTCAAGCGCCTTGAGGATCGTCGCCTCGCTGGTCAGCGTCTGGCCGGTGATGTTGATCTTGGCGATGCCGAAGCCGGCGCGGGCGAACTCGCCCTGCGCCAGATTGTAGACCGATACCGCACCCTCGGTGACCTGGTCGCGCGCCTCGTAAACACCGACGGCTCCAACAGCAACGATGCCAGCGGCGGCCAGCCTAAGAATCAGCTTGCGATGCAATACCCAGGCGCGGCCGAAGTTGATGCGGGCCGTGCGGCCGAGGCCGTTGAGCGGGACGGGAAGCTGGCGCGGATCCACTAGACGGGCGTCGGCAAAGCCCTTGGCGCCTACCTGTTGCAACTCGCGTCCTCCACCATCCAGGTGACCAGTTCCTCGAACGAGTGCCCGGCATGGAGCGCCTGTTCGGGAGCCAGCGAAGTCTTGGTCATGCCCGGCTGGGTGTTGATCTCGAGGCAGACGAGCTCGCCGTCTTCGCCGGCGCGGTCGTTGAACCGGAAATCCGTCCGCGTGACGCCACGGCACCCAAGCGCAGCATGCGCCTTGAGCGCCATCTTCTGCACTTTGTCGTAAATTTTCGGTTTCACGTCGGCCGGAACGATGTGGCGGGAGCCACCTTCGCTGTATTTCGCCTCGTAATTGTAGAACGCCAGATCGGTAACGATCTCGGTCACGCCGAGCGCCACGTCGCCCATCACCGCGCACGTGAGCTCGCGGCCCGGAATGTAGCGCTCGACCATCAGGACCTCGCCGCCCTTCCAGTCGCTGCCGAGGATTTCCTGCGGCGGATGCGACTGGTCGGACTTGACGATGAAGATGCCGTTGCTCGAGCCGTCGGCCACGGGCTTGACGACGTAGGGTGTCGGCATCACATGCGAATGACCGACCTCGGCGCGCGAGGCGATCACGTGGTCGGTGACCGGCACGCCCGCCGCCTTCAGCACGATCTTGGCCTGATGCTTGTCCATGGCCAATGCCGAGGCCAGCACGCCCGAGTGCGTGTAGGGAATGCGCAGATATTCGAGCACGCCCTGGATGGTGCCATCTTCGCCAAAGAGCCATGGAGGGCATTGAAGGCGACGTCCGGACGTAGCGCAGACAGCCGCTCCGAGATGTCGTAGCCGACGTCAACTTCGGTGACCGTGAAGCCGGCATTGCGAAGTGCCTGCGCGCATTCCCGACCAGACGAAAGCGACACCGGCCGCTCGTTGGAGAGACCGCCCATCAGAACCGCGACGTGCTTGCTCATCATCACACCATGCCTGTGAACGGTGCGCCGTCCATGAATTCGCGGACTTCGCGCCCGGGCACGAAATGCCCCATCCGGCGGATTTCCCATTTGAGGTCGATGCCGTGCTTGGCGCGCACCTTCTGGCGCACCATCTCGCCCAGCGTCTCGACCTCGAACGCATCGGCCTCGCCCAGGTTGAGCAGGAAGTTGGCGTGGAGTTCGCTCATCTGTGCGCCACCGAAGGTCAGCCCCCTGCCCCCTGCCTCGTCGATCAACCGCCAGCTCGAATGGCCCTCGGGATTCTTGAAGGTCGATCCACCGGTCTTGGCACGCGTCGGCTGTGAGGACTCCCGCTTCTCGGTGATTTCCCGCATCCGTTCGAGGATGACCGCCGGATCGCCGGCGGAGCCCTGGTACACGGCCGACGTGAAGATCGCTCCACGCGGTCCGTTCGATTTGCGATAGAGGTAGCCCATCTCGGCGTTGCTGAGCGTAATGATCTCGCCCTCGCGCGTGACCGCTCGCAGTTCGACCATGCGGTCGCGCGTTTCCATGCCGTAGCAGCCGGCGTTCATATAGAGCGCGCCGCCGATGCCACCGGGAATGCCACGATAGAACGTCAATCCATCGATCCCGGCTTCAGCCGCGGCGGTCGCAACCTTGACGTCCGGCAGTGCCGTGCCAACGCGCAGCCGGTGACCATCCAGGATCTCGGTCGCGCCAAAGCCCTTGGCGGACAGCCGGATCACCACGCCATCGATGCCGCCGTCCCGGATCAAGAGGTTCGAGCCAAGGCCAATCACCGTGACCTTAATCGCGGCCGGCAGGTTCTTGAGGAAGAATGCGAGGTCCGCCTCGTCGGCCGGCTGGAAGAACAGCTGCGCCGGCCCGCCGACGCGGAACCAGACGATTTCGCCCAGCGGCTGGTTGGTGATCAGCCGGCCGCGGATGTCACCGATCCAGGGCTGCAGGTCGGGGATGAGATCGGGCCAGCTCACGGAAGTTCGGGCTCCTTGCCCATCAGCTTGCCGAGCTCCGCAGGCAGCGCCGCCGCCCACTGGGTGATATTGCCGGCACCGAGCATGACGACGTAGTCGCCCGCTTCGACCCGGCTCGCGAGCAGCGG
>JANXSI010000371.1 GCA_025352765.1 Devosia sp.
CAACATGCGCGAACAGCTGATCAAGGAAGTCGAGATCATCCCGCTCGAAATCGTCGTGCGGAACGTCGCCGCCGGTTCGCTGGTGAAGCGTCTCGGGCTCGAGGCCGGCACGCAGCTGCCGCGCTCAATCATCGAGTTCTATTACAAGGACGACGCGCTCAACGACCCGATGGTGTCGGAAGAGCACATCACGGCGTTCGGCTGGGCGACCCCGCCCGAACTCGACGACATCATGTCGCTCGCCGTGCGCGTCAATGACTTCCTCACCGGCCTGTTCATGGGCGTCGGCATCCAGTTGGTCGATTTCAAGATCGAATGCGGCCGGCTCTACGAGAACGACACGATGCGAATCATCCTCGCCGATGAGATTTCGCCCGACAATTGCCGGCTATGGGACATCAAGACCCGCAACAAGCTCGACAAGGACCGTTTCCGCGAGGATCTCGGCGGTCTCGTGGACGCCTACCGCGAAGTCGCACAGCGCCTTGGTATTCTTGTGGAAACCGAGAATGCGCTGACGACCGGTCCGAGGCTCGTGCAGTAAGACGGTCTCATGCGAGCCCGAGTCACCGTTACCCTCAAGGCCGGCGTGCTTGATCCCCAGGGCCAAGCCATCACCGGATCACTGAAGAGCCTCGGCTTTGCCGGGGTGTCCGGCGTGCGCCAGGGCAAGATCTTCGACCTCGACCTCGGCGAGACAGACCCCGCCGCCGCGCGACTCAACCTCGCGGCGATGTGCGAAAAGCTGCTCGCCAACACGGTCATCGAAAACTACGCCATCGAAATCCTTTAGAGCTTCGGCTGGGGGCGCGCCGCCCCCGTCTCACTGTGCGTCTGCTCGAGCGTCGGGCGGATTTCGACGCTCGCGTATTTCATGATCGCACTGTCCTGGGTGAGCGCGATGGCTTCGGCCATGTCCGCTGCCTCGATGAGGGTGAACCCCCCGAGCCATTCTTTGGTCTCGAGGAACGGGCCTTCGGTGGTCGAGATGCCCCGTTTGCCACCCCGCACAGTTACGGCGGTTTCCGGACCCTGCAGCGGCTGGCCGAGGATCAGCTTGCCCAGCCGGCGCAGTTCGTTGTCTTCGATGATGGTCTCGTCGGTGAGTTTGGTCAGTTCGGCCTCAGTGGCCCCCTCGAACGCACCGGGTTTGAAATAGACCAGACACATGAACTTCATGGAATTCTCCTTGGCTCGACGGGGGAAGATGCTTCGGCAGCGCCGTCTGTGAACATGGTCGACCGCAGCGCCGGCAAATGGACAGATCCGTCGTATTCGTTTGATCCTGACGCATCCGCGCCATTGGCGGCCTCAGAGCCGCAATTCACCGAAACTCCGTCGAATTCCCACAATCTCAAGATCGTCTCCGTCATTTTCCCGGAGAGGATGTGCGGCATCCGAGTCACACCGGCCCCCAAAGTTCACCAAGAGTGAAGATCGTCATCGCAATGATCCACGAATCTTCTAGATCAAGCCGTCCCGTGTCCTAGTCGTGTGCCATGCTGAAAACCGTCTCGCTCTCCGTGCTTTTTATGCTGACCCTTGGACTCTTGATCGCGGCATACGCTACCATTCCGGTCTAACCTGCCGGATCCGTTTTGGCCCACATCGCCTTTCTTAGTGTCCCCGCCTATGGCCACCTCAATCCGGTGCTGCCGATCGCCAAGCAACTGGTGGCGCGCGGCCATGAGGTCACGATCTACAACGAGGCCAGCTTCGAGCCGCTGATCCTGCCCACCGGCGCGCGGTTTGTGGCCTACCCACCGGTCATCCACCTCGAGGACTTTTCCGCCTCGCTCGCCGACGGCGACCTGATCGCCTGGCTGCACATGATCGGGCGCGCCACCGCCCCGCTGGTCACATCGACCGAACGGCACTTGCGGGCCGCGCGCCCCGACGTGCTGGTGTTCGACGGGGTGGCGCTGTGGGGCGAGATGCTGGCCACCAAGCTCAGGCTGCCGTCGGTCTCGATCTCGACCACCTTCACCTCCGATTCCCTCGGCGATCTGGCCAGTCCACGACAGATCTGGCAGTACATCACCAGTTCGTTCCGCTACCTGATCGGGTTCGGGGTTGCCTTTGTGCGGATGCTGTTGACGGGCGTGCGCAGCATGCCGTGGCGGGCGCCGCTGGTGCCGCGGCAGGGCAACACCACCATCATGATGACCAGCCGTGCCGTGCATCCCAAGACCAGGTCCATCCGCAATCCGCGCTTCGTCTTCGTCGGCAGTTCGATCGAACCCTCGACCAGGCTCGAGCAGTTCGACTTCGGCCGCCTCGACGGGCGTCCCCTGCTCTATGTGTCGCTGGGGACACTTCACCACGGCAACACGGCGTTCTTCAGGCGCTGCATCGAGGCCTTCCGCGCCTACCCCGGGCAGGTGCTGCTGTCGGTCGGCCGTGGCACCGATCTCACGCAGTTCGCCGATGCGCCGGAAAACTTCATCGTCGCCGAGGCCTTCCCGCAGCTCAAGATCTTGGAGCGGACCCACGTGTTCGTGACGCATGCAGGTCTCAACAGCATGCATGAGAGCCTGTGGAGCGGCGTGCCGATGGTCGCCGTGCCGCAGCAGTTCGAGCAATTGCGCAATGCCCACGCCATGGAGGCAGCCGGCGCCGGCCTCGTCCTCGACGCGGAGGCGCGGGGCGGGATCGTTCCGGCCGCGGCCCTGCGCGACGCCGTCGAGCGGGTCGACAGCCAGCACGCCGCCTTCGCGGCCGCCGCAAACACCCTCGGCCAGACCCTGCGCGATGGCGGAGGCTATATCGAGGCGGCGAACATCATCGAACAGGCGGCGCTTACCCGTTCAGCCACCGTTCACGAGACGGATGCGATACGCGCCCCGTCGGGGATCTAGCGTCGTTACCGGCCGCTTAACCAAACCCGTACAATACGCCTTAACCCCTCACCCCGTATAACTCGCGGGCGCTCAAGCGAGCTCCCCAACCCACCTAGACCGGCCCAAAATGATCAAGACCTTTTCGCTGTCCGTTTTGTTTTTTCTTGCCCTCGGCGTCATGTTCGCCGCCTACGCCTCCGTCCCGGCCGGCGTCTAAAGCTCAAATTTTCCGCATTAAGCACACCGGTTAAGGCTCGCGGACAGTTTCACGAGCGTTAACGGCGGCGCTGTCCTATCCCGCAGTCTCCAACCTGGAGTTTGCGGTGATGTCAGGTCAGAACACGCGCTTGAATTGGGTCGATACCGCCAAGGGGATATCCATCATCCTCGTGGTCATGATGTACTGCGTCTTCAACGTCGGACAGGATCTGGAGGGCGTCGGTCTCTTCCACTATGTCATCGGCTTTGCGACGCCGTTCCGCATGCCGGAATTCTTCCTGATTTCGGGGCTGTTTCTCGACCAGGTGCTGAGCCGCACCTGGCGCGCCTATGCGGATCGCCGGGTCGTCCACTATTTCTACTTCTATGCCGTGTGGGCCGTCATCCATTTGGTGCTGAAGGTCGGCATCCTCAGCGCCTCGCCGGTCGAAGCGCTGACCGACATTGCCTGGGCAGTCGTCGAGCCGTACGGCGTGCTGTGGTTCATTTACCTCCTGGCCGCGTTCAGCGCGGTGACGAAACTGCTCTACGACCTGCGCGCGCCGCGCTGGGCGGTGTGGGCGTTCGGCGCGGCGTTCCAGATCGCGCATGTCCACACCGGCAGCTACCTGATCGACCAGTTCTGCGCCTACTTCGTCTACTTCTATTCGGGCTACATCTTTGCGCCGCTGATCTTCCGGCTGGTCGACGAGGCCATGACGCACAAGCGCCTCGCTCTCGCCGGCCTTGCGATCTACGCCGTCATCAACGCGGTGCTGGTGTTTTCGCCGGGCTTTGCGGTGCTGCCGACCGAAATCGAACTCGGCTGGGGCGGCATTCCGGGTGTGCGGCTGCTGCTGGCGCTGGCCGGCTCGGTGGCGCTGTGCGTCACGGCCGGGCTGATCTCGGGCTTTGCGGCGCTCAAATGGCTGCGCTGGCTCGGCGAGCACTCGATCGTGGTCTATCTCGTGTTCGTCCTGCCAATGTCGTTCGCCCGCATCGGGCTAGCGAAACTGGGCCTCATCCATGACGTGACGCTGTTGAGCTTCATCGTGATCGTGGTGTCGATCGGCGCCTCGGTCGGGCTGTACCTGCTGGTGCAGTGGACCGGCCGCGGCAAATTGCTGTTCGAGCGGCCGGCCTGGGCGCACCTCAAGGGTACCGCCGGCAGCCGCGACTATGTGCGGCAGCAGGTTCCGGCGGAGTAAGCCGCCCAACCTTCGGGTCCTTCTCGCGAAAGCGGGAACCCCATTTTGCCGGCACTGTGAGACGGCCGCCCCTCCGCCGCCTTTGGCGGCACCTCCCCCCGCTGCGCAGGGGAGGAACGCGACTGCGGGCCTTGCCTTTTGCGCCTCGACTCACGACAAGTCGGCATCCGCCCCTGCCCGTGAGCTCGCCATGAAATCGGCCGTCGTCGTCTTTCCCGGCTCCAATCGCGACCGCGACATGATCGCGGCGCTGAGCAAGATCGGCGGCGTTGCGCCGGCAGTGGTTTGGCACAAGGACACCAGCCTCCCCGACGTCGACCTGATCGTCATTCCGGGCGGCTTTTCCTACGGCGACTATCTCCGTTCCGGTGCCATCGCGGCGCGCTCGCCGATCATGGCGGCGATCCGCGACAAGGCGGCCAAAGGCGTGCGCGTGCTCGGCGTCTGCAACGGCTTTCAGGTGCTGACCGAGGCCGGGCTGCTGCCGGGCGTCTTGATGCGCAATGCGTCGCTGCGCTTTGTCTGCCGCGAGGTGATGCTGAAGGTCGAGACTGCCGACAGCGTCTTCACACAAGGCTATCGAACCGGGCAGTTGATCCGCACGCCGGTGGCGCACCACGACGGCAACTACTTTGCCGATCCGGCGACGCTCAAGGCCATCGAGGACAACGGCCAGGTCGCCTTCCGCTACGCCGAGGGGAGCAACCCCAACGGTTCGGTCAACGACATCGCCGGCGTCTTCAACCGCGACAAAACCGTGCTCGGGCTGATGCCGCATCCGGAAAACTTGATCGAAAGCGCGCATGGCGGCCTCGACGGCCGTGCCCTATTCTCGGGCCTATTGCAGGTCGCTTAGGCAGGTTCATTGATGGCTGTTCGGAACTGGTTCGTCCTCCTCGCCATCCTTGCGGGCGCGCTGGGGCTGGCGCTCGATTTCTACGTCATCGCCTCGGTACTGACGGTTTCGGCGCAGAACCCGGCGGCGCGGTCGGTGCCGAGCTTCCTCATCTACTACCTGACGTTCCTGACCAATCTCAGCAATATCGGACTGCTGCTGGTTTACCTCAGCGACTGGACCAAGGTGTCGTGGCTGGGCTGGTTCAGCCACCCGGTGACCCGCGCCGGCATGGCCGGCATCATGATGCTGGTGATGGGGTTTTATCACTTCATGCTGGCGCCCAACTACCACTTCACCGGGCCGATCGTGATCTCCAACGTTCTGCTCCACTACGTGACACCGATCATGTTCCTCGTCTGGTGGGCCGCCTTCACCCGGCACGGAACGCTGCGCTACCGCGACCTGCCGCTGATGCTGGTGCCGGGGCTGGCCTATGTCGCCTTTGTGCTGGTGCGCGGCGTCATTTCGGGCGAGTACCCCTACACCATCCTCGATCCCGGCTTCGCCATTCCCGGGCAGGCGGCGCAGGGCTATCTCGGCGTTGCCATCGGCGTCGCGGTGCTGGTTGTCATGGTGGCAGTGTTCGACCTGATCCTCATCGCCGCCGACGGGCTGCTGGCCCGGCGAGCGCAACCGGCATGAAGGCCGCCCTCACCTGGGCGGGCCTTCTGATCGGCGCGGGCGCGCTGCTGCTGCAGTTCGTCCTGACGCTCAATCTGCGGCTCGCCACCGGCGACAGCCTCGTCGGCACCCTGGTGTTCTTTTTCACCTTCTTTACGATCCTCACCAACATCATGCTGGTGCTGATCTACCTCAGCGAGGTCGCGGGCGCAGGCTGGCTCGGCTGGTGGCGCTCGCCGGTGACGCGCGCCATGATGGCGGGGGCCATCGCGCTGGTCGGAATCTTCAATCACCTGCTGCTGGCGCAACTGCAGGACCTGACCGGCCTGTCGCTGCTCGCCGATACGCTGCTTCACTACGTCACCCCGGCGCTTTTCGTCCTGTGGTGGCTGCTGTTTCAGCCCAAGGGCAAACTGCGGCTCGCCGACATTCCGGCCATGCTGCTGCCGACGCTGATCTGGCTGGTGTGGGCGATGCTGCGCGGCGCGGTGATCGGCCAGTATCCGTATCCGATCCTCGATGCCGGGAAGCTCGGCTACGACGCCGTGGCGATCAATTGCCTGTTTGTCTTCATCGGCCTCTTGGTGATCTACCTCGTCGTCGTCGCCCTCGACCGCGCCCTCTCCGGCAGGATGCCACCCCCATGACCGACGCCGCCGATCTCAACGTCCTGGGCGAGCCGCTGCAGCTGTGCTCGGACAACCCGCTTACCGGCTTTTACCGCAACGGCAACTGCGTGACGGGCCCGGACGATCTGGGGCGGCACCTCGTCTGCGCCGAGATGAGTTCGGGATTCCTCGCCTTCTCGAAATCCCGCGGCAACGACCTGAGCACCCCCCGTCCCGAGATGGCGTTTCCCGGCCTCAAGCCCGGCGACCGCTGGTGCCTCGTCGCGTCGCGCTGGGTCGAGGCCTACGAAGCCGGCATGGCGCCGCGGGTGGCGCTGCTGTCGACGCACGAAGCAGCGCTCCGCTATGTCGACCTGAGGACGCTCAAGGCCTACGCGCTCGATCTCAGCTGAGCCTTCTTTGCATAACCCGCGCCCCGGGCTGTCGCGGCGCGGCCTCCTGAGCTAAGAGCGGACCATGGCTTACGACAACACTCGCGAAATCACCCCGCAGCTGGTCGCCGATCATGGGCTGAAGCCGGACGAGTACCAAAAGATCCTGGCGCTCATCGGCCGGGTGCCGACCTATACCGAGCTCGGGATCTTTTCGGCGATGTGGAACGAGCATTGCTCGTACAAGTCGAGCAAGAAGTGGCTGCGGACGCTGCCGACCACGGGACCGCGCGTCATCCAGGGGCCGGGCGAGAACGCCGGCGTCGTCGACATCGGCGACGGCCAGGCGATCGTCTTCAAGATGGAATCGCACAACCATCCGAGCTTCATCGAGCCCTACCAGGGCGCCGCGACCGGCGTCGGCGGCATTCTGCGCGACGTGTTCACGATGGGGGCGCGGCCGGTTGCGGCAATGAACGCGCTGCGCTTTGGCGCGCCGGAGCATGAAAAGACCCGGCATCTGGTTTCTGGCGTCGTCGCCGGCGTCGGCGGCTACGGCAATTCCTTCGGCGTGCCGGTGGTGGGCGGCGAGGTCGAGTTCGACGCCCGCTACAACGGCAACATCCTCGTGAACGCCTTCGCGGCGGGCCTCGCCGATACCGACAAGATCTTCTACTCGAAGGCTGAAGGTGTCGGCCTGCCGGTGGTCTATCTCGGGGCGAAGACCGGCCGTGACGGCGTCGGTGGCGCCACGATGGCGTCGGCCGAATTCGGCGACGACATCGAACAGAAGCGCCCGACGGTGCAGGTCGGCGACCCGTTCACCGAAAAGCGCTTGCTTGAGGCCTGCCTCGAGCTGATGGCGACCGGCGCGGTGATCGCCATCCAGGACATGGGCGCGGCGGGGCTCACGTGCTCTGCAGTCGAGATGGGCGCCAAGGGCGACCTCGGGGTCGA
>JANXSI010000387.1 GCA_025352765.1 Devosia sp.
TATGCCGCCCACAAACATCCCAAAGTGATTGCCTGGCTGTCTCGACATCCGCGCGTCACCTTCCACTTCACCCCAACCAGCGCCTCATGGCTGAACGCGGTCGAGGGGTTCTTCGCGGCGCTGACGAAACGGCGCCTCAAACGCGGTGCGTTCGCCGGCATCGTCGATCTGCAGGCCGCCATCAACCGGTACGTCGCCGACCACAATACCGACCCAAAGCCATTCCGGTGGAAGGTAAACCCCGACAAAATCATCGCCGCCGCTGCTCGAGGGCACCAGATGTTGGATTCAATCCACTAGCCAGCCATCGAGAGCTTTCTCGCGCTGGCGATCAGGTTCTCTTCCATTTCAGCCCGCAGGCCTTCCTTCATGTCGATGGGAAGCACAAAACAGATTGTCGCTTCGACCTGGCCGTTGACGCCATAAATGGGCGCGGCGAGGCATTGCGAGAAGCTGTTGATCAGTCCTCTGGTGATGATGATACTCTTTCCGCGCGCGGCGATGCACTGCTGGATGAAATCGTCGATGTCGACCTGACGCCCATCGGGGAGCACGAGGTCTTCAGGTTGAATGACATCTTGGATTTCTGCTGGGCTGAGGTGGGACAACAGCAGGCGACCCGAAGCCGTCCAAGGGATCGGAATCTGGGAGCCGACTTCCGAACTGATCCGCATCGGGCGCGAGCCGGGGCTGGCGTGAATGATCGCCTGCCGGTCACGGTTGAGGATGCAAAATTCGCTTGACTCGCCCGTCCGCGCCGACAGCGAATCCACCTCCGCGGTGGCGCGACGGATCAAATCGTTTTCGCGGAAATAGCTGATGCCGTAGAGGTGCATCATGCGGCCGAAATAGATCTTTTTGTCGTCACCGCTCGCCTCGAGCAAGCCGGAGTCGGTCAGCACTCGGACGATCTCGTAGGTGGTCGACCTCGGCGCCCCCAAGGCCCTCGGCAGATCGGCAACCCGTACTGGCCTGCCGCAGCTGTGAAGGTAGGCGAACAGCTTTAGGACGCGGTCAATGCCGCGTTCGCGACTTCGCGCCGAGACGGCTGCGAGGTCCAGGGTGGTGGTATTCACATCATTCACGGCGCAATCCTCTATTGCCAATGCATCCCACAGCCAATAGCGTCTCAAATATCGGACATGCGTCCGACATACCAGACAAAACCCGCGGCATCAGGTGCCGAGCCGGGACAGCACAATGGCAAACGGAGGCGAGTATGACGGAAATTAACGAGCGCCGAGAGTTCTTGAAGCTCGGAATGGGCGGTGCCGCGCTGGCGGGTGCCGCTGGCATCATTGCACTAAGCGCGCAGAAGGCGGCGGCGCAGTCCGCACCCGATAGCCTTCTCCGCACCATCATCGACCGGGGTCACCTGGTCGTGGGCACGGGGAGCACCAATGCGCCATGGCACTTCGAAGATGAAGCGGGCAAGCTGGTGGGCATGGACATCACCATGGCCAAGATCCTCGCCAAGGGCCTGTTCGATGACGAGACCAAGGTTGAGTTCGTCCAGCAGGATCCGGCCCAGCGCATCCCGAACATCGTTACGGGCAAGGTGGACATCACCATCCAGTTCATGACGATGAGCGCCAACCGCGCACAGCTCGTTGCGTTCCCGCGTCCCTACTACGTAGAGGGTGTGTCGCTGCTCTCGAGCCCGAATGGCAAGATGAAGAGCTTCGAGGAACTGCTAGCCGGTGGGGCAAATACGCGCATCTCGATACTCCAGAATGTCGGCGCCGACGAGGGCGTGCATAAGGTGCTCCCCGAAGCCCAGGTCATGCAGATCGATACGCAGGCGAACGTTATCGCAGCGCTGGAAGCGGGTCGCGTCGATGGTGCGGCAGTTGATCTATCCACAGTTAAGTGGCTCGTCGCCCGCAATCCGGAGAAGTATGCCGATAGCGGCAAGGCGTGGGAATCGATGCTGTACGGTGCTGCGTTGCGCCAAGGCGATCCCGACTGGCTAAACTTCGTCTCGACCACTTTCGAGATCGCAATGTTCGGCAACGACAATGCCCTCTACGATGCAGCATTCCTCGAATACTTCGGGACCAAGGTTCCGGACCGCAAGACGGGCTTCCCGTCGCACTAGTGTCAATTGCGGCCGGCGTGCCGAGTGCGCCGGCCGCAGCCGTTGGCATTGACCGGGCCACTGACCCCGGGAGAACTATGGGGCAGGCATGGGCTACCAGTTAAGCTTCACCCAGATCTGGCGAAACTTCGACAAGCTGTCGAGTGGCGTTCTGCTGAGCATTGAGCTGGCTGTGATCGCCATACTCATCGGCGCCGTCATTGGCCTGGCACTGGCCGTGATCTACGTCTCGTCGGGCCGCGTCGTGCGGGCGGTCATCTCTGCGTACGTCGAGTTCATCCGTAACGTGCCGCTGCTACTGCTAGTCTACCTCGTATTCTACGGCCTGCCCACCGTGGTCAACATCGCTTATGACGCCTCGACCTCGTTCATCGCCACACTGTCGCTCTATGCCGGCGCCTATCTCGTCGAAGTGTTCCGCTCGGGCCTCGACGCGGTGCCCAAGGGCCTGCTCGATGCCGGCAAGGCCATGGGCTTCACACCATGGCAGCGTCTACTTTACGTGCGGCTCCCGACCATGACGCGGATCACGCTCCCTGCGCTTTCCAACACGTTCATCTCGCTGTTCAAAGACACCTCAATCGCCTCGGTCATCGCAGTGCCCGAGCTCACCTGGGGCGCCCAATGGATCAACAACCGGACCTTCCGCATCGTCGAAGTCTACGCCGTGACCACGGTGATCTACCTCGTGGCCGGCTATGTGATACTATTCGGCCTGCGCATGCTCGAGCGCCGCTTCAGGGTGGAGCGCTGACATGAGCCAGCTGATCGACGCCATCATCTACGCAGTTCCGTACCTGATGGACGGCCTCGGGACGACATTGGTTGTGTCCGTGATCGTCGTTGCGCTGTCGCTGGTGATAGGCGTGGTGCTGGGAGTTGCGCTCATCTACGGGCCGCTGCTCCTGCGCTGGCTGATCCGGCTATTGACCGACTGCATACGCGGCATCCCGATCCTCGTCCTCATCTTCGCGGTCTATTACGGGCTACCTCCTCTTGGCCTCAACTTGAGCTCATTCTGGGCCGCCGTGCTGGCGCTGACGTTGTTCAAGACCGCGCAGGTGATCGAATATGTGCGCGGTGCGGTGACCTCCATTCCGCGCGGCCAGATGGAAGCCGCAAAGTCGATTGGCCTGATCTTCTCGCAGCGGTTGCGCTACGTCATATTTCCGCAGGCGACGCGACGCTTCCTGCCGCCATGGGTCAACGGCGTGACCGATGCCGTCAAGGGCAGCGCCCTTGTTTCCCTGCTCGGCGTTATCGACCTGATGCAAGCCATCAACCAGGTGATCGGCCGTACCTACGAGCCCATGCCGCTCTACGTTCTCGGCGCCCTAATGTACTTCGCCATAAACTACAGCCTCTCCAGCCTCAGCAGGGTTCTGGAACGGCGCTACGCTTACATCAAGGAATGAGTTCCATGTTGGCGACCCCGCTGCTCAAGATTTCGCGCCTCACCAAGTCCTTCGGCACCAACCCGGTGCTAAAGTTGGTGGATCTCGATGTGACTGCCGGTGAGGTGGTGACGGTGATCGGCCCCTCGGGCGGCGGCAAGACCACACTGCTGCGCTGCGTCAATTTCCTCGAGGCCTATGATGGCGGGTCTATCAAGATCGATGGCCGTGAGGTCGGCTATGTCGACAATGCCGGCGGCAAGAAGCGCGGCGAGGTGGATCTGGCCGCGATGCGCGCCGAAACCGGCATGGTGTTTCAGAGCTTCAACCTTTTTCCGCACCTTACCGCAGAGCAGAACGTGATGCTCGGCTTGCGACGGGTGCGTAAGAAGCCACTGAAGGAGGCCAAGGAGATAGCCCGGCACTGGCTCGATCGCGTGGGGCTCTCGCACAAGACAGGGAGTCTCCCCTCGGAGCTCTCGGGCGGCCAGCAGCAGCGCGTCGGCATCGCCCGCGCCGTTGCCATGGACCCCAAGATCCTGCTGCTCGATGAGATCACCTCAGCCCTCGATCCCGAACTCGTCAACGAGGTGCTCGATGTGGTGCGGACGCTCGCTCGCGACGGCATGACCATGCTGATAGTCACCCACGAGATCGCCTTCGCCCGCGATGCCAGCCACCGCATCGTCTTCGTGGCGGATGGCACCGTGTCGGCGCAAGGCAAGCCCGATGAACTTATGGCCGAAGTGGCCAACAACGAGCGCCTGCGTAACTTCCTGTCACGCTTCAGCGCGACGGCCCATTAACGACCAAGGCGAGATTGAAGATGTCATATCTGGCGGAACTGGACGCGCTGAGCCTGAAGTTGCTGCCCATTCCGAAGCCAATCGGAAACTTCCGCAATTTCGTTCGCACCGGGTCGCTGATCTTCATTTCCGGCCAGGGCCCACGCGAGGCCGATGGCTCGATGCAGCAGGGCAAGGTCGGGCGCGATGTCGGTATCGGCACCGCCTACCAGCATGCGCGGCTGACCGGGCTCAACATCCTCTCCGTCCTTGCTGACGCGGTGGGTGACCTTGGGTATGTCACCCAGGTCGTCAAGCTCCTCGGCCTTGTCAATGCCACAGACGATTTCACCAGCCATCCCGAAGTGATCAACGGCTGCTCGGACCTGTTCACCGCCGTCTTCGGCGAGATAGGGCAGCACGCCCGTTCCGCCATCGGCGTCTCTTCGCTGCCCAACAACATCACGGTCGAGATCGAAGCGATCTTCGAACTGCGCACTTAGTCGAGGATCCGTCATGCCCATAACCACAAACAACACCAGCAACTTGCCGATCCGGGAACGCCTGGGCGTGCGGCCTATCATCAATGCCTCGGGCACGATGACGGCGCTAGGCGCCTCGATCATGGTACCCGAAGCGATCAAGGCCATGACCGAGATCGCAACCGAATTCGTCGAGATGGACGACCTGCAGCGCATCGCCAGCCAGACCATTGCGCGCCTCACCGGCGCCGAGGCGGGGTTCGTGGCGTCGTCCGCTGCGGGGGGCATCATCATGTCGGTTGCAGCCGCGATGACCGGCTCGGCGCTCCTTGCCATCGAGCGCATGCCGCTCGACACCAAAGGCCTCAAGACCGAAGTGGTCATGCAGTACGGGCACAATGCCGCCTACGGCAACAGCATCGACCAGGCCATCCGCATCGCCGGTGGCACCCCGGTATTGGCGGGGTCGGTC
>JANXSI010000398.1 GCA_025352765.1 Devosia sp.
TGCAGCACGAGGCTCTTCAGCAGATCCGGCCGGCGGAGGAACGGGCTGTCGCCGGGCGTCGCGCCGCCGACCACCACGTGGTTGCCGCCGCCGGTGCCGACATGCTTGCCGTCGATCATGAACTTGTCGGCGCCGAGCCGGCTGAGCCGCGCCTCTTCGTAGACGACGTCGGTGGTCGCGACCGCCTCGTCCCAATTGGCCGCAGGGTGGATGTTGACCTCGATGACGCCCGGATCGGGCGCGACGCGGATGACGTTGAGGCGCGGATCGAAGGGCGGCGCATAGCCCTCGATCTGCACCGGCAGGCCAATGGCTTTCGCCGATTCCTCGGCGGCGGCGACAAGCTCGAGATAGTCCTCGAGTTCCTCGACCGGCGGCAGGAAGACGCAGAGGTGACCGTCGCGGACTTCGACGGTCACGGCGGTGCGGACGACGCCCTCGATCTCGGAGATCACCTGTTCGGCGCGATCCTGCTGATTGCCGGCATCGGCAGTGAACGAGGCGGTCGGCTGCGCCTTTGAGCGCAGCAGCTGCTCGGGCTCGGGCAGGTCGCCCACCGGCCGCAGCGGATCGCGCGGCACGATATGGGGATAGTCGGTGGCCTTCAGATGCTTCAGCGAAGTCAGCGGCAGGCGATAGCCGGCCGGGGAATCGCCGGGCGCGAGGAACAGTTTTCCACGCCGGGTCTTCCACTTCTCGCTGACCCAGCGGCTCTGCGCTGCGATGGCGTTCCAGCGCTGCACCGGCAACACATAGCCGGTCGGCGAGGTCAGCCCATGCTCGAACACCTTCGACATGCGCGAGCGCGCCTCGGCGTCGGCCAGTTCGGAGTTCGACGGATCGACATTGGCGGGAAGGTTCGCTTCCTTCAGCAGCCACTCGCCGGGGTCTTCATAGGCCGCATCTATGGTGTCGCCGTTGAGGCCGAGATTGGTCGCGAACGCTTCGAGGAAATGCGAGGCGCTTTCAGAGGTTGCGGCGGTTTTTTCAGCTTCCTTGGCAACCAGCTTCTCGTCGCGCCACACCGGCTTGCCGTCGCGGCGCCAGTAGAGCGAGAACGTCCAGCGGGGCAGGGTTTCGCCGGGGTACCACTTGCCCTGGCCGTAATGCAGGAAGCCGTTGGGGGCGATCCGCTCGCGCAGCCGGCGGATCAGCGCGTCGGCGCGGGCGCGTTTGGTCGGTCCGACCGCGTCGGTGTTCCATTCACCGCTCTCGAAATCGTCGATCGAAACGAATGTCGGCTCGCCGCCCATGGTGAGGCGAACGTCGTTTTTCTCGAGCACCGTGTCGACGTGGTGACCGAGATTGTTGAGCCGGTTCCAGCTCTCGTCGGAAAAGGGTTTGGTGATGCGCGGATGCTCGGCGACGCGCGTCACCTTCATGTCGAAGGCGAAATCGACATTGGCAAAGCTCGCAAAGCCCGAGATCGGCGCGGCGTTGCGATAATGCGGCGTGGCGGCGAGGGGGATATGGCTTTCGCCGGTCAACAGGCCCGAGGTCGGGTCGAGGCCGATCCAGCCGGCGCCGGGGAGATAGACCTCGCACCAGGCGTGGAGGTCGGTGAAATCGTGGTCGGTGCCCGCCGGGCCGTCGAGCGAGACGAGGTCGGGCTTGAGCTGGATCAGGTAGCCCGAGACGAACCGGGCGGCAAAGCCGAGCTGGCGCAGCGCCTCGACCAGCAGCCAGCCGCTGTCGCGGCACGAGCCCTGGGCCTTGGTCAGCGTCTCTTCGGGCTCGTAGACGCCGGTCTCGAGGCGGACGATATAGCCGACCGAGCGCTGGACGAGGCTGTTGAGTTCGGTGACGAAGTTGACCGTGTTGCGCGGCGTGCGGTCAACGCTCGCCAGAAAGTCCGCGAGCATTGGGCCCACGGGTTGCTTGCGCATATAGATCGACAGGTCGTCGCGCAGATTTTCCGGATACTCGAACGGCCAGGTGTCGGAGGATTCCTCGACGAAGAAGTCGAAGGGATTATAGACCGTCATGTCGGCGACGAGGTCGACCTCGATCTTCAGTTCCATCACCGGATCGGGGAAGACGTGCCGACTCAGCCAGTTGCCGTAAGGGTCCTGCTGCAGATTGACGAAGTGCTTTTCCGGAAAGACCTTCAGCGAGTGGCTGAGGACCTTCGTCTTGGAATGCGGCGCCGGTTTCAGGCGGATGATCTGCGGCTGCAGGACGACCGGACGGTCATATTTGTAATGCGTCAGGTGATAGATCGCGGCTTTGATCGACAAACTTGCTCGCTCGTTTTGCTTCGCTCAGACGCTTCCCGAGCGCGACCTTAGCATGGTTCTCGGCGGCGGCCAGCGCGATGAGCGGGAAGCCCGGATGTGGATTTCTGCGGTCCCGGCCTCGCGCAATCGACCGTTTGTCCCTAGATCAGGGCCTGCGGCGGGGCGCCGCGAGGGACATTTCATGCCGAACGACCATCCGAGACCGCCGCTGATTCAGGCCCTGCGGCTCATCGGCCGGGCCATCGCGCTGGTCGTGGTGGTCATCTGGACCATCCTCGACGAGCTGCTGTTTCCGCTGTTCCGGCCGCTGGTGCGCTGGCTGTCGGGGCTCAGGATCTTCGAAACCATCGGCGCCCTGATCGGCCGCAGCCCGCCCTACTTGGTCCTCTTGATGCTGGCGGTGCCGTTCGTCCTGATCGAGCCGCTGAAGCTGTTCGCGCTCTACTGGATCGCCGTCGGCCACGTCGTCCAGGGCACGGTTCTGCTGGTGTTTTCGCACGTCCTCAGCATCTTTACGCTCGATCGCATCTATCACACCGGCAAGGACCAACTGGCCAGGATCGGCTGGTTCGCGCGGCTGATGGGCTGGCTGGTGGGCCTGCGCGACTGGGCCTTTGGCTGGGTGAAGGCGACACCCGCCTGGCAGGCCGCCGCACGGATGGTTCGCTCGGTCCGCGACTGGTTCCG
>JANXSI010000418.1 GCA_025352765.1 Devosia sp.
TGCCCACTGGTTCGGCACCGACCAGTACGGCCGCGACGTGTTCTCGATGATCCTCGTCGGCGCCCGTACCTCGATCGCCGTGGCGCTGATCGCCGTCGGCGTCGGCATCGGCATCGGCGTGCCGCTCGGCCTCACCGCCGCTGCCCGCCGCGGCTCGCTGCTCGACGAAGTGATCATGCGGTTGAACGACCTCGTCTTCGCCTTCCCGGCGCTCCTCATCGCCGTGCTCATCACCGCCGTCTTCGGCCCGAGCGCCACCAACGCCATCATCGCCATCGGCATCTTCAACATCCCGGTGTTCGCCCGCCTGAGCCGCGCCGCGGCGCTCAGCCTCTGGACCCGCGACTTCATCCTTGCCGCCCGCGTGGCCGGCAAGGGCCCGGCCCGCATCTCGGTCGAGCACATCCTGCCCAATATCCTCAACACCCTGGTGGTGCAGATCACCATCCAGTTCTCCCTCGGCATCCTCGCCGAAGCCGCCCTCGCCTATGTCGGCCTCGGCGCCCAGCCGCCGACCCCGAGCTGGGGCAAGATGCTCGCCGACAGCCAGACGCTGATCTCGCTCGCGCCGCACCTGGCGCTGATCCCCGGCCTCTGCATCGTCTTCACCGTTCTCGGCCTCAACCTCATGGGCGACGGCCTGCGCGACATCTTTGACCCCCGCCTGTCGCGGAGCCGCCAATGAGCCTGCTCGAGGTCAAGGGCCTGCAACTCGCCATCGGCGACGCAAACATCCTCCGCGGCATCGACTTTTCCGTCGACGCCGGAGAGGTGCTCGGCATCATCGGCGAATCCGGCTCCGGCAAGTCGATGTCGGCGCTCTCGATCATGCGCCTTCTCCCCGCCGGCACCCACGCCACCGGCAGCGTCCGTCTCGCCGGCGAGGAGCTGCTGCAGAAATCCGAGCGCGACATGTGCGGCGTGCGCGGCAAGGACATCGGAATGGTGTTCCAGGAACCGATGACCGCGCTCGATCCGTTAAAGACCATCGGCAACCAGGTGGCGGAGACCATCTGGGTACACGGCCAGGCCAGCCGCCGCGAGGCCCTCGCCGAGGCCGACCGCGTGCTCGAGCGCGTCGGCCTCCCCGCCGACCGCTTTCCGCGCGACCGCTTTCCGCACGAGCTCTCGGGCGGCCAGCGCCAGCGCGTCGTCATCGCCTCGGCCATCGCGCTCCGGCCCAAGCTGCTGATCGCGGACGAGCCCACCACGGCGCTCGACGTCACCACCCAAGCCCGCATCATCGAACTCCTGAAGCGGCTCGTCGACGAAGACGGCATGGGCATGATCTTCATCACCCACGATCTCGCGGTCGTTGCCGGTCTCGCCGACCAGGTGGCCGTGATGCGCTACGGCGAAGTCGTCGAAGCCGGTCCGACCGGCGAGGTGTTCCGCACCCTCGCCCATCCCTATACGCGCGCCTTGTTCGAGGCCTCCTCGCACGTCCCCAAGCGCGATCCGTCGCTGCCCGGCGGCCCGCCGGTCCTCACGGTCGAGAACGTCATTCGCGACTATCGCATCGCGCCCAAGACGCCCTTCGGCAAGCCCGGTGCCTTCCGCGCCGTCGACAGCGTCAGCTTCCGCATCGAGCGCGGCGAGAATGTCGGCCTCGTCGGCGAAAGCGGCAGCGGCAAGTCGACCCTTGCCCGCGCCGTCATGGCGCTCGAGGCGGTGCAGTCGGGCAGCATCACCATCGACGGTCAGAAGCTCGATCCACGTGACGGCGCGAGCTTTGCCACGCGGCGCAAGCTCCAGGTGGTGTTCCAGGACCCCTACGGGTCGTTCGACCCGCGCCAGCGCGTCGACACGCTGATCACCGAACCGTTTCACCTCCTCGGTGCCGACGCCCCGCACGGCGCCGAGCGCCAGGCGCGCATTGCAAAATCGCTCGAAACCGTCGGCCTCGAGGCGAGCGACGCCGAAAAATACATCCACGAGTTTTCGGGCGGCCAGCGCCAGCGCCTCGCCATCGCCCGCGCGCTGATCATTGAGCCCTCGCTGATCATCCTCGACGAGGCCGTCTCGGCCCTCGACGTCTCGATCCGCGCCCAGATCCTCGATCTCCTCGCCGAGCTCAGCGACCGGCTCGGCCTCTCCTACCTCTTCATCTCGCACGATTTGAGCGTCGTCCGCTCGATCACCGACCGCGTGCTGGTGATGAAGTCGGGCAAGATCGTCGAGAGCGG
>JANXSI010000420.1 GCA_025352765.1 Devosia sp.
CGATCGAGGACGGCGGCAAGGCCGAGCAGCAGCAGTAGGCCGGCGGCAAAAAGGACGCCGTCGCTGAGCGGATCGGTGCCGAGCCAGGCTTTGATCGCCTGGATCAGCATGTCGAGCACCGAGCCGGCGGCAAACACCGGCAGGCCGTTGCGGCCGAGCAGGGTGAGCGGCGCCGCATACGGGCTCTCGGCGATCTTGCGCACGAGGGGGATCGAGCTCAGCACATAGGCGAGGGCCAGGGCATGCAGCAGTCGGGGCAAAGCGAGCACGGTCTTGTCGAACCAGGTGAAATAGGCCGGAAAGCCCATGTGCTCGAGCGGCGCCAGCAGGCGATCGCGGCCCCAGGCGCCGAGCCAGTCGATGCGGGCCCAGAGGCCGACGAAGATGACGAAGGCGAGCGCCGCCCAGAACAGCACTCTATCGAAGGGCACCAGGGCGCGGCCCTGCCGCATGGCGATCCCCGACAGCAGTCCGACGACGAAGATCAACTGCCAGGCGAAGGGGTTGAAGAACCAGCCGCCCTGCGTGGGATAATTGGGGAAATTCCAGTGCCACTGGCCTGCCGCGGCCCAGAGCGCAATCGAGGTGAGCAGCGTCGCCATCGGATAGCGCCGGCCGACGAGGATGACGCCCGGTGCGGCGATGAGGAACGTCAGATAGAGCGGCAGGATGTTGAAGTAGCCGAGCTGGTGGGTCAGCAACGGCAGCCCGATGACGAAGCCGAGCGGCTGGCTGAACACCACCCCGATGTTGTTGGTGTGGAGCGGCTCCTCAATGCCGAACCAGAGCGCCGCGGCGGCAAAGATCGCCAGCGCCATCAGCGTCGTCGACAGATGCACGAAGTAGAGCGTGCGGGCACGGGCCCAGACGCGGGCGATGGCCGGCCACAGCGGCCCGGTCGCGAGCTGTGTCGAATAGGCGAGGCCCGCGGCGATCCCCGACATCAGGACGAACGCTTCAGCGGCGTCCGAAAAGCCGAAATTGCGGCTGGTCCAGCTCTCGTAGAGTGTCCCCGGCGCGTGGTCGATGAAGATCATCGCCAGCGCCAGACCGCGAAACATGTCGAGGCGCTGGTCGCGCTTGTTGGGCGGGGCGAGTATGCGGGCGCTAACCAAGGACATCGGCGGCTCCCCCGGCAGCAAAATCGCCGTCCGCGATGACGCGGCCCGGTCCGGTCCAGCGGGCGTGGATCGCCTGCCATTCAAGGATCACCGGCGAGGGCGCGGTTTCTTCGGCGACGCACCACAGCCAGTCGAGGGCGCGCATATGCTGGCTGGTGAGGGCAATCAGCAGCGGCGCGAGGATCATCGGCAGCGCCACCGGCACGCTCCAGATGGCGAGCGAGGGCGCAACGGTCATCACCATCGCAAGGCCCGCGCCGCCGCAGCAGCAGATCCACCAACTGCTGGCCCAGGATTGCGCGAGACTGAGCTTGCTGTCAGCGCGGTTGCTGGCGGGCCAGCCGCCGTCGAAGCCCGAGAGCACGCGGAACACCGCCCGCACCTGGAACATCAGGATGATCGGGGCGACCAGCGTCGACACGACGATCTCGGCGAACACCGAGACCAGCGTCAGCAGCCCCGATCCGAGGCTGCGCCGGCGATCGGTGGCAATCGCGTGCAACGCCACCAGCAGCTTGGGCAGGATCAGGATGCCGGCGACGATGGCGATCAGCGCCCATCCGGCCCAGTCCGGTCCGCCGATGCGGCGATAATGGTGACCGAGATCGGCGGCCGCGATGCTGACCACCAGCAGCAGCAGCCAGAGCGGTGGCATCAGGTAGCTGAAGATTCCCTGCAGCAGGGTCACCCGGTTCCACATGCGGAAATCGGGTGCCAGCAGCACGCGGGCGTGCTGCAGATTGCCCTGGCACCAGCGCTGGTCGCGCTTGGCGAAATCCAGAATGTTGTCGGGGCCTTCCTCGAACGAGCCGGCGATATCGGGGTCGAGCCGCACCTCGTAGCCGGCGCGCGCCAGAAGGCCCGCCTCGACATAATCGTGGCTGAGGATGTGGCCGCCGAAGGGCGGCTTGCCGCCCAGTTCGGGCAGGCCGCAACTTTGGGCGAACGCGTCGATGCGAAAGATCGCGTTGTGGCCCCAATAAGGACCTTCGTGCCCCTGTAGCAGTGCCGCGCCGCGGGCATAGACCGGGTTGTAGAGGTGGGTCGAGAACTGCATGGCGCGCCCGAAGATCGAGCGTGCGTGGATGATCGAGGGCAGGGTTTGCAGCAGCCCGAGGCGAGGCGTCTCGTCCATGCGGCGGACCATGGTCAGGATCGACTCGGCGTCCATCAGGCTGTCGGCATCGAGCACCAGCGCGTAGCTGTAGGCGGCGCCCGAGCGGCGGACGAAATCCTCGACGTTGCCGGCCTTGCGGCCGGTGTTCTTGGGCCGCCGGCGGTAAAAAATCTGCTCGCGCGCCGGGCTGTCGGTCAGCAGGCGTTCGAACCACAGCGCCTCGCGGGCGGCGGAGTCGAGCGACTGGCTGTCGGAGAGGATGAAGAGGTCAAATCCGCCATGCGCGCCCAGCGCCAGCAGCCGGTTGCTG